>SCUC01000345.1 GCA_004322375.1 Bacteroidota bacterium | reverse complement strand
GAAGAATATTTTGCGTAAATTTGGGAAAGGAACTGGACATATTTTTAATTTGGGCCATGGTATTTTACCCGATACTCCTGTTGAGCATGTGAAAGAGTTTGTACAATCGGTAAAGGAAGAGAGTTTACAATTTCATTAACAAGAATAAAAGTGATTTGTTATGAACAACATTACGAAACCTCTTATTATCATCGTTATTGTTCTTGTCGTTGTATTATGTGCAGGGTGTGAAAAAGATGATATTGAAATCGTTATACCCCCATCAGCGACTATTCCCGATGATTACCCGACAATATTGAGCTTTTCACAGGAACGATTGAATAATTTTTATCAACAAGTAGAGAGCTTCCGCCGGGCATATAACGTTACCCCCGTTCAAGTTGACTCTGTTCTCTGCACTGCCGATTACGGAGTCGGTAACCTGTTCGATGTAACGCCCGATCCCGCTCAAGTATTAACGAAAGAATCTGCGCAAGACACCTTATTCAGATTTTTGGCGCGATGGGGACATTTGTTCAATGCTGCTCCCTACGAATTAACCGTTCAGCACAATAGATTTGACCCCGGTTCAAATATTATTCGCATTGATTATATAAAAGAGTATTTATATTACTCCAGTGAACCATTCGATTTAGGGTATCTAAGAATTGATATCAAAACGAATGGGATTGTTCAGAGAATTACCGGAAATTGCGCTCCTACCTATTCAATTCCTTATACGAAAAGAATTGATTTTAATAAAGCTTTTGAAGCGATAAAAGAAAAAAAATTATATTTTTATGATTGGGGCGGTAAGGACTCCATGGTTCTCTCCCCCTCCCTCATAGAAAAAGCAATCGTGGTTCCAACACTTACAAGAAATTCCAGCTATTCATCACGAAGCACGACGTTTGAATACCGCCTCTGCTGGAAATTTAAGGTTCCAGTTTTCTTTGTTTATGTTGACGCGATTACAGGAAAAGATTTACAATATACTGAACAATACGTGATATTTTGATTAACGTTATTTCTTATTTCATTTTCACAAAGGAACCAACTATGGCAGACAAGAAAAAACTACAACAACTCATAGATGGCTTGAACCAGGACCTTGCAAACGAGCTTGGTGCATCCATCCTCTATCTATATCAATGCTCAACAGCCTCCGGCTGGGATGGCGAAGAATTACGCGAGCTTCTCCAGCCGGAAGTAACCGGCGAAATGCAACACGCAATTTTCCTTGCTGAAAAAATTGTCGCCCTTGGCGGCAAGCCCACAACCATGCCGATTCAGCACAAATGCCCCAAAGACGTAAAAGGCATGTTGCAGTACGACCTCAAGCTGGAAAAAGAGGCCATTGAAGGATACAAGCTTCGCTCGATGCAAGCGGAAGAGTGCGGTGAAACAGGTTTAAAAATTAAGCTCGAAGAGCTTATTGTGGACGAGACCGGACACGCCGAGAAAATTGAACGGATATTGAGAGGGATGTAAAAATTTACCCCCTCACCCCTTGCCCTTCTCCCACCGGGAGAAGGGTTGGGAGAGGGGGAAAAACAGCTTTATGCTCAATCACCGTTCCCAACAGTTCTTTCAATCTCTCCAAAACGAAATCTGCCTCAACCTTGAAGCCGCGGATGGCAAAGAATATTTCCTTGAAGATATCTGGAAACATCATGAGGAAGGCGGGGGAACAACGCGCGTGCTTCAACAAGGCGCTATGTTTGAAAAAGCAGGCGTAAATTTTTCTGCCATTACTTCAAAGCTTACAGGCAAGCTGGCTGATGCGCTTGCCGTTCTTCCCCAAAGAATTTTCGCATCCGGTATCTCGGTAATCATTCATCCCGAAAGTCCGATGATTCCTGCAGGTCACATGAACCTTCGCTACCTTGAGCTTGAAGATGAGAACGCATGGTTTGGCGGCGGCATTGACCTAACTCCCTACTACATTTTTGAAGAAGACGCGCGACTGTTCCATAGCACCCTGAAGCGCATTTGTGATAAGCATGATGTAGCATTCTACCCCCGCTTCAAGCAAAAGTGCGATGAGTATTTCTATCTCAAGCATCGCAACGAAGCGCGAGGCATTGGCGGCATCTTTTTTGATTACCTTCAGCAGGATTTAGAAAAAATATTTTTGTTCGTGCAGGATGTAGGCAAATGCTTTACCGACTTATACCTCGCAATTGCTAAGAAAAGAAAAGGTGAACCATGGGGCGGCAAGGAAAAAGAATGGCAGCTGATTCGGCGCGGGAGATATGTCGAATTTAATTTAATTTATGACCGCGGTACGCTCTTCGGATTAGAAACGCAGGGCAGAACAGAATCAATCCTTGTCTCCCTCCCGCCTCAAGTAAAGTGGGAATACGACGTGCATCCTGAACCCGGTTCACGCGAAAAACTTCTTCTTGACATTTTGCAACAACCGCGAGATTGGACAGGATCATAACTTTCTCTCAGAATATAACCATAGAATGAACTCAGATAAAAAAATAGCAGTCGTCTTATTCCAGCTCGGCGGACCGGATTCTCTTGAAGCTGTTGAGCCGTTTCTTTACAACCTTTTTTGTGACCCGGATATCATTGATTTTCCGGGCGCCTTTCTCGCAAGAAAACCGTTGGCAAAATTTATTTCTTCTAAGCGGTCTCCAAAAGTTGCGGCGCATTACAAAGAAATTGGGGGGAAATCTCCCATTCTGGAGCTAACCATTGCTCAGGCGAAGGCGCTCGAAAAAGAATTGAACAACCATTGCAAAGCAAAAGTATTTATCGCCATGCGGTATTGGCATCCACTGACAGAAGCTGCGATAATGGAAATGAGGAAAGAACAATTCTCAAACATCATCCTGCTTCCCCTCTATCCACAACATTCAACCACAACAACCGGCTCAAGTTTGAATGAATGGAAGCGTCAATGCGCCGCGCTAAACTACAAGAATGAACGCCACGAGCTTATCCATCATTACCACGACCATCCGTTGTATATCGAGGCAATTGTTGAGAACATCAACCGGACATATTCAAAGTTCTCCCATCTCAATCCTGCTGAGATTGATTTACTGTTTAGCGCGCACGGAGTGCCGGTCAGCATTATCAAGAAAGGCGATTTGTATCAAGCTCATATTGAAGAAACAGTTAAGCTGGTAGTGAAAAAAGGAGGGTGGAACTCTCCCCACGTTCTCTGCTATCAAAGCAAAGTTGGTCCTGCAGAGTGGCTCAAGCCTTCAATCCAAAACACCATTCACGACCTAACCATGAAAGGGAGGAAACATCTTCTCGTTATCCCCATCGCGTTTGTAACCGAGCATATTGAAACGCTCCACGAAATCAACATCGAAATCCGTGAAGAAGCAGAGCATCTTGGCATTACGCAGTTCGAGATGATGCCAGCGCTTAACGATAGCCCTAAGTTTATCTCCTGCCTAACTGATGTAGTGATGAAACGTGTTCAGTAGAATCTATCCGGGGTTTCAGGTAATAGGTCGTAGGTTGTAGGTAAGTTTCATGTTTTAAGGTTCAGGCTTCAGGTTTCATGCCTACGGCTCGTAGAGTTTCAGGTTTTAGGTACAAGCAAAACAACACAAAGAGCAAAGTACAAAGTCGTAGCATAGCGGAGATCCCGCAAGGCGGGATACAAAAGTACCAACAACACCCTTATGACCAATGACAAATGACGAATGACAAATAACTCACCAATAGTAATAATAGGCGCCGGCATCTCAGGCCTCTGTGTCGCGTATTGGCTGAAAAAGTCAGGTATTGAAGTGCTTGTGCTAGAGCAGGAACATGAAGTCGGCGGGACGATGAAGACCATTCACGATAATGGCTGGCTGATTGAAACCGGACCCAACAGCGCGCTGGAAACCACTCCCCTGTTCCGACAATTATTTAATGAGGTGAACATTGCCGATGAAGTTGTCTATGGCAATGAGCTTTCCAACAACCGTTTTATTCTTCGCGATGGAGTTCTCCACACGTTGCCGATGAGCCCTCCTGCGTTTCTCAAGACAAAATTGTTTTCGATTAGCGGAAAGCTGCGCTTGATACAAGAACCGTTTATCGGGCGCGCTACAAAAGAAGAATCAATTGCCGAATTTGTTGAACGACGGCTCGGTCGTGAGTTTTTGGATTATGCAATTAACCCTTTTGTGGCGGGAGTATATGCAGGCAACCCGGAACAGCTTTCTGTGCGGGCGGCGTTTCCGAAATTATATGCGCTTGAAGAAAAATATGGCGGGCTTATTAAGGGAATGCTCGGTTCGCGCAAAGAACGAAAGCAGCGGAAAGAAGTTGCAAAAGACAGGGCAAAATTATTTTCATTTAAGGATGGAATGCAAACGTTGCCGAAGGCGTTGGCGGCATATCTTGGCGATTCCGTTCAAACCGGTTGTTCTGTTGAGCATGTTATTCCCATGCGCGCGGGAAAATACCCAATCTATCATGTCTCATACAAGCAAGGGGAAACTAAAACTACTATCGAAGCGAAGGCGGTTATTTTTGCCTCGCCGGCATCCGCAACGGCGCGCATGATTCGTCCCATTGACCCGGAAATGTCTGCAACGCTTGAATCTATTTACTATCCTCCTGTTTCGGAAATATTTTTGGGATTCAAACGCGAGCAGGTGCAGCATAAGCTGGATGGATTCGGGTTTTTAATTCCCGCGAAAGAAAAGCGCAGCATCCTCGGCTCCCTTTGGTCATCCACTCTTTTCCCCAATCGCGCGCCCG
>SCUC01000344.1 GCA_004322375.1 Bacteroidota bacterium | reverse complement strand
TGCTTAATCCTAACAACATCAAGCTGAATAGCAATAACGATATTTTTTTCATGGGAAAAGCCTATAAAGATATGTGTAAATGAAGAAAATCAACTAATGGTATCTACAAAAAAGTGGAGACATTGTCAATATACGCAAAAATTGCCTTGGGATAAAAAGAAAAATTACAGAATATGTACAACAAAACATTTGTAACGGAAGTATGAAGATGAGGATGGCAAAAATTAACTAACGCTCCACACGGCGTCCTCGCCGTGTGGAATTCTACTCGTATTAATGATTCTGTGAGGATGCCCGCCAGTCTCGACTGAACGGCAGGCTGAACCGATTTTTTGGAACTCCTCTTCTGATAATTGAAAAGAAAGACCTTCAAGGTTTTAAAGTCCTTGAAGGTCTAACCAATCGTCACACGTATAATAGCAGAAAATTATCTTGAGACAGCCCCTCTACTAAATTATGCGCCTATTACTTCAACAACACCATCCGTCTTACCTCGGAGAAACCTGCTTCGCCGTCTATCGGTGTAGCGGTAATGCGATAGAAATACACTCCGCTCGATAATGATGAACCGTCAAACGGAATGTCGTATTCCCCTTCGTCCAGTTGTTGCTGTTCCACAAGCGTCGCGATTTCCCTGCCTAACATATCATAGACTTTCAATGTTACGACGCTCGCATCGCCAATATTAAATCGTACATTCGTCAGAGGGTTGAACGGGTTCGGGTAATTCTGGAGCAACGCGAAATCGTTTGGCGTTTCATCGAGCGAGCCAGGTAAAAACTTCAATGGCTCAGTTGTCGCGGCAAACGCGGGAGCGCCAAACATAGGTACGCTGTCAATATGGATTGCGCCGGTAGCAACAAGGGGCTCTCGTGTTACGGTTTTGAGAGGTCCCAAAAATGCTGAATTAATTTGAGTCAATACCGTATCAAGCTTATACCAATCTATTGTCGGGTATTTCTGCCAGTACGTCAAGAAATTATCGGTCAACGAGGCGATTTGCCTTAGCGTCAAGCCCATCAACGGCACATTAGCAACGGTATCGTCCAGCTCATAGGTAAGGTCGCCAAACATCGGCGGGGTAACTTCTGCATCGCTTGATCCAATATTGAGGCGCAACGCAATCAGCTGACCGACTATCTCGTTATTATATTTATCAATTTTGGGATCCTTTTTTTCGCCGACAAACGGCTTGCCATCATAGGTATCAAAGCCGCGGGGCTCTCCCGCTGCAGCGTGAATATTGGGCTGTTTGTGCGGAGTGAACTTAGCTATTGCAGCCCCTTTCGTTAGCCGGATCCAGCCGTAGGCAGTTGCGCTATCGGTTCGAGGATTGCCTAATACCATTCCTCCCGGCGCTCCGGGATAGCCCGATTTAATCTTTGGAAACGCACGGGCAAATGCCGTGTCCCGAAGATTGGCAATATTGGGGGCATACTTTTTAAGATTCATCCCTTTACCGGGGAGGCTGTCTTGAAGAACCGTTCGGAATTTCAAATTTCCCGGATCAACATATTTGATAGTAACAATATCGGTGGTCTTCTTGTCAACATAGGATTTGCCCGTAACATACACTGCGCTTCCAGAGCTTATCACCGCCACAGGAACATCGTCGCGATTCCCGATGCCATTATACCGGGTATTCCAATTTTCAGTTCCTGTATTTCCGCCATAGGAAACGAGCGCGAAATCAAACTCGACTCCGTAGCCTTTGCTAGTGCACAACGTGTAAGGGCTTCCGCCGCCGACAAGGGCTACGCCAAAATCCTCGTCATTGGATGGTCCGTTATAGCTTGAAACCCAATCTTCGCTGCCGTTGCTCAGGGTATATTTGACTGTTGTCGCGTCATAAAAACTACCAACCTGCAAGCTCTTACCCGTAACATATACCCGGCTATTGCTATGCAACGCGAGGGCATACGCATGGTCATCCCCGTTTGCATTGCCGTTATAGCGCGCAACCCATTGCTCCGCGCCCGCAGAAGAATAACTTATAGTAACATAATCATACCCGTTCACGGAATCCTGGCTGCTTCCTGTTACAAAGACATCCGAAGTACCCCGCAGCACGATTGCCCGCGCGACGTCATTCCCGCTGCCCGTCCCGTTATACCGTACTGCCCACAACGAGTCTCCCGTTGCCGCATCGTATTTAATTGTACAATAATCGAGCAGCGTATCGGCGCTTGCGCCCGTAACATACAACGCTGTCGTTCCGCTTAACGCCATACCGTAGGGAGTGTCATCCCCGTTTGCCGGACCATTATATCGCTTAACCCATTGCTCGTTTCCTAACGAATCGTATTTCAATGTTACGTAATCATTGCCCGACCCCGTACCGGTGCTAACACCTGCCACATACACATTTTGTGAATCGTTAACGGCAATTGCAACCGGCTTATCTTCACCGCTCGCGGTACCGTTATAGGAATTCGCCCAAAGTTGTGTTCCGTTACTATCAAATTTTACTGTTACGATATTCAAGCCTGAACCTGACGTTGACGATGAGCCTGTTAGATACACATTATGCGAAGTATCAACCGCTATCGCGAGAGCTTTATCCTCTCCTTTCCCCGGCGCCGCATAAAACGCAGACCAGATGAGCTCGCCATCAGGATGATATTTCAAAGCTACAAAATCAACTCCGGTAGATTTTCTTGCCGTCCATCCGGCA
>SCUC01000343.1 GCA_004322375.1 Bacteroidota bacterium | reverse complement strand
TCTATCTTCCACCCCGTTGCGCCATCGTACGCGTTAATGCCAACCATCCCCTGAATGGAAAATTCTCCGCGCACCAAATTGGGGCGCTTGTTTTCCTGCCGTACACCCGCTTCAAATCCCCCTCCCCCGATAAACTTCCCGGAACGGACAAGCGTCTTCACGCTCTGTATTTTTTTTATCCCGCCAACTTTGTTAATATATTTTTCAATAATCTCGTCTGCCGTCTGCGCCTGAAGCGATAGAGCAAGCAGCGATACAAGAATAGAAAACGCTATTTTTCTTTTCATGGGTTTATCCTGTTAATTATTTAACTGTAGAGTTTCTTGGAGTTCAAGGCAACAATGGAAAAGGCTTTGAAACTGCAATAGTAATCATTTTTTTGTGCCTTTTCAAAGAAGATATACTTTCTGTAGTACGTATTCGTATGTTTGTGAAATAATGTTACAGATATTAATAAAAAAGTTGTTTTTTTGTCAAAAATAAAGATTATGCAAATTAGAGACTATCTCATCGAAACCTTCAAATTCAATAACCGTTCAAACTTGATGGTTCTTGAAAAAATCAAAGTGTTACCCGATACAACAGAAGCTGTCAGGTTCTTTAGTCACCTCATAAACTCTCAAAATAAATGGCTCGCAAGAATCGTTCACTACCCTAACGACCCGAACATGGATTGGTGGGAACCGTTATATCCTTTAGAACGACTTGAGAAAGAATGGAATAAAAGCCTTGCGAAGTGGATTTCATTCCTTGAGAAGAAAACGGAGGAGGAATTATTTGAAGATGTGAAGTTCATCGGGTTTGATGGCGGGCATTGGGCAGCCCCATTAAAAGACATTGCGCTACAATTGAACTACCATTCAATCCATCACCGCGCGCAAATACAAACCATCATCCGCAGCCAGGGGCTTACGCCGGATTTTGTAGATTACATCGGAATGAAGTATAGAAAATTGTAGTGCGAGTCGCTGACTCGTCTATGAGATGAAAGAGCGATAAGAACTCCGACTTCTTTATCTAAGAAAAAAACAAAATCTCTTTAGGGTTCTTCCAAAAACCTTATCGCTCGTTTCTGCGTCCTCGCAGAAACATGGAAACCGAATAGTATCCTTCACTCTGCGAGGACGCAGAGTGGAGCCTGGTAGTTTTTGGAACAGCCCTTTATTGTATCAGAACCTTATGTGCAAGAAGTCGGAGCTCTCTCTCATTAAATTCTTCAAAACCGACTTCCAATTTTTACCTCATCAACACCATCCGCTTCGTCTCGCTAAAGCTGCCTGCCGTCATGCGGTAATAATACACTCCGCTCGGCAGACCGCTCGCATCAAACGATTGCATCCTGTATCCTGCATCCTGCATCCCATCAATCAATGTTGCCATCTCTTCACCCAGAACATTATATATCTTTAGTGTAACCCAACAGGAAACGGGAAACTGGAAACTGAAAACTGTCGAAGGATTAAACGGGTTCGGGTAATTTTGCTGAAGAGCATACTCTTGAGGAATAATTGCTCGCTTATCGAGAACCAGCGAAACTGTTGAAGTCAAATCCGTGATGATAACTTCGCCGTCGTTGTTTAGCTCTATCGTCCTTCCTTCCACCCTGAGCGAAGCATGGTGTGATTTGTTCTCGCGAATTTCCCACCGAACTGTTAATGGCAGTTGCACGGAAGAAAATGAAAGTGGAATCACCCGCTCTTGTGTTTCGCTGTTTAGCTCGACATACGTCCCCGTCACAAATCGCGCATCAAATATTCCGATTGGCGGGAGAGGAGGAAGTTCCCATGTTCTATTCTGAGATGTACCCTCTGTCGGCTCTCCATAATAGAGCATTACCTTTTCACCCGTACCGTTAACGATTATTAGTTTATTCAAGAATTGCTCTACATTGATTTCCGAAATTTCCGGGCTGCTCCGTTGCTTCACCGATAACGGATTCAATATCAAGCTTCCCGTCTGAGTCGTTTTTACCCAGTACCCGTTCCCCGGATACAGCGTATCTGCATTATAATAACCGGAACGAAATCCCCATAATTGTGATTCAAGTTCAGTTCCCAACGGCTCTACTGAAAGCGCAGCAAGTGGTTGTGAAGTAGCTCCAATGAGATTCCATCCTGCATGAACTGTCACTGTATCGCGGTAAAAGGGGTAGCCCTGAACTGATGCTGTTTCCGCCGCGGGAAACTTCACCCAGTACCCTGTTCCCTTCTGCATTGTTTCCTGCTGAAGATACGTTGTTCCGTCATACGAATATGCATACGGCTGGATGCTGTTCGGGAACATCGCCCGCAGAGAATCGTTCAACGGGACAACAGGCAAGGAAATAAGGTTCCAACGACTTGAAATCGGTACCTCAACTATACCGTAAATCCCCGTTCCGGAAAGGCGAAGCGTATCCGGCGAGCTTCCGGCGTTGTGAACAAAAATTCCCGCGCCTTCAATCGCCCCGATAGAGCTTGGAGTAAACGTTACAAGGAATGTTTCACTCTCCGAGGGCAGTAATGAAATGCTTGCAGGAGATACCGCAAAATCACTTTCGTTCGACTGGACACCGGTGATAGTAAGCTCTGCCGTGCCTGAATTTGTTACAACAACACTATCTGTTTTGCTCGACCCATAGACAACGTCTTGAAAATTGAGTGAGCTTGCGGACAACGAAAAAAGAGGCGCAACAGTTCTACTGCTAAGCAAAACAGAATCGGGTGTTCCATTCGCGTTATGATTAAAAATTACGTTGCCGGATTGCTCCCCGTACGAGCTTGCAGAGAATGTAACGTAAAATTGAGCGCTGTCATACGGCGGGATTGTGATATTACCGGGTGCAACAAGAAATAACGCGTTGTCTGCTAATGCGCTTGAAATAACCAGATTAGCGGAACCGAGATTATACGCTGTTACGCTGTCGGTCTTGCTCCCACCAAGAAGCACGTCCCCAAAAGAAATATTTCCCGGAGCCACTGCAAACGCCGTTGCGATGCCCGTCCCGGAAACCTCAACAGTTGAGGGTGAGCCGCTTGCATTGTGTGTAAAGCTAATTTCACCCGTAACGATGCCCAGGGCAGCCGGCGTAAACGTGATAGCAAATGTATCGCTTTGCGATGGAGCTATTATTGCTCCGGTCGGCAGGATAACAAAATCACCATTATCAGATTGGACATTGGTAATACCGAGGTCGCTTGTTCCGGTGTTGGTAACAATCACGTTCTCTGTTTTGCTAACGCCCAACTGCACGCTTTTGAAATCAAGTGTGAGGGGCGCGATTGAAATTTCAGGTGCGACCCCGATTCCACTGACAGGCAGTGAATCAGGCGAGCCATCTGCTGAATGAGTAAATATTATATAGCCGTTTTTCAGCCCCGGTGAAGATGGCGTGAACGTTACGGAATAATTTGCGCTGTCGTCCGGTTCAAGCCAGCCAAGCGAAGGGGCAACCGAAAAATCGGGG
>SCUC01000342.1 GCA_004322375.1 Bacteroidota bacterium | reverse complement strand
TCGCTTCATCACCGGTGAGATGCGTTTGACCGTTAGCCAGACATGAAAACGTTGTAAGAAACCGCAGCGCTGTGCCAGCGTTACCGATGAAAATTTCATTTGCAGGTGCAGCAGGCTTACCATTTGAGCCCTGTACTTGAATTTGCGTATCGGAAGCAACAAGCTCAATTCCAAAATGCCGCAGCGCCTGAATAAGATACAGGGAGTCATCGCTCGATGAGGTGTTTGATAATATGGATAGCCCATCAGCCAGCGCTGAGACAATCAATGCCCTGTTGGTATAGCTTTTTGAAGGAGGAACAGTAATGTGCGCATTGACAGATTTTACTGTTTTAATCGAACGGGTTGTCGTGTCACTCATATTGCCTGACAAAATACTTTTGACTGCAAACGGGCTTGTGTTCGAAATAGCTCTTCACCGGAAATAATTTTACAACCTGCTTGTTCCGCTTTCTGTAATAGAGGCGTTACAGGTGGAGTATATACAGCATCAAATACCGTCATTGTACTACGCAATATGCGATGGACATTGAATGGTATATCTTTTGTAGAATTCATCCCAACACTTGTCGCATTAACTACAACATCCGTGTGAATTTCGTTGAGGGCATCCTGCGATAACCATGTGCAGCCAAATTCTAAAGCAAGACCCATTGCTTTCATTTTATTTCGACCGACGATGGCAGGTTTTGCCCCGAGAGAAAGGGCGGCAATAGCCATTGTGCGGGCGGTGCCGCCGGTTCCTAAAATTGTAACGCGTTTTCCTTTCATAGATAGACGTTTTTTTAAGCAAGCTACGATTGCAGCAAAATCGAGGTTCATACCATGAAGATTATTTGTTCTGTTGATGACCGTGTTGACGGCTTTTAATACAGAGATTTCAGGTTCGACGGTGTCAAGTAAGGGTAGTATTTCTTGCTTGTATGGCATGGTTACACTGAACCCCTGAGCGAAATTTCTATACGTGTTTATAAACTGTGGTAGGTTGTCAACTAAAAAATTGACATATACTGCAGAGAGTTTTTTTTGCTTAAAGATTTTATTGTGAAAATATATTCCTTTACTGTGTGAAACCGGATTACCAATGAGACCAAAGACCTTGGTTCGTGTAGTTAAGATAGGAACTCTAAATATTTTAATCAAATCCTGGAGACTTCGTTGCCCCGGTGCGGTTGCTTCAGAATCATCGAGAGGAGCATACGTAAGGTAGCCATGATATTTTCCCTGCAATATACGGCTAATTTCTCCCCGTTCACCCATGCACAAAGCAATCAGCTTACGTTTTCTTGAGTGAGCCAGATTCAGGAGAGCAAACAAATGCTGATTATCCGTTATGTCTTTCGCCATAACAGCTATTTTTAAGATGTGTGCTCCGGTGGACTCCATACGGTGATAGAGTGTCAGCAAATCTGCAGGCATTTTTTGAAAATTATGAGAGGAGACTATTATTTTTGTTTTTGTTGCATGTTGAAGCAGCGTCTCGATTGCATTGATGCCGCAACGTAATTCAACATCAACATACTCTGCTCCAAGCCGCATGGCACTTAGAAGAATCTGAAGATGCTCTTTCATACCGTCCTTGAATTTTCCGCCTTCCGATTCTAAACGATGTGTAATGATGCACGGGGGGCGGGGCGGCTTGAGCAGCAATGCAAGGTCAAGGTCGGAAATGCCATCAACGCGAAGCTCAATGACATCGGCTTTGTTTTTTGCCAGCTTGATTTTTGCAAATGCCTCAGCCATTGTTGACGGAGCTGTGGAACAGCAGAGTTTCATTGCTTGTAGCGCGTTAATGCTTCTTTTTCTGTAAGAGCCACACCGACTTTTGCCTTGCCAATTTCTTCAAGCAATGTGTAGTGGACGACGCCTGCTTTTGATTTTTTATCTTGAAGCGTTAGGCGAAACAAGGCGGGCAGATTTGTTGCAGACGGTATAAAAGTTGGCAAATGATAAAGACGGAGCATGTATTCGAGGCATTGAACCGCGTCAGGCTCGACGAGTCCTAACGATGCGGATATTTTTGTCTCGGCGACCATGCCGATAGCAATAGCTTGTCCGTGAGAAATTTTGTACTTCATGAGTAGTTCGATAGCATGACCTATTGTGTGTCCGAAATTTAAAATACGCCGTAACCCGGTTTCCTTTTCGTCGCGCTCAACGACGTACCGTTTTAGTTCGCAGCAACGCTTGATAATTTTCAGGAGTGATTGTGAATCTCGCTGAAGAATAATGTTCGATTTTTTTTCTAGATATGCAAACAAATTCTTATCCATAATGGCTGCATATTTTATTACTTCCGCCATGCCGTTATAGAATTCCTGGTCCGGCAGTGTATTGAGAATTGCGGGGTCAATATATACTGCTCTTGGCTGATAAAATGCGCCGATGAGGTTTTTGCCTTTCGGATGGTCAACGGCAACTTTTCCGCCTATGCTGCTATCCACCTGGGCGAGCAACGATGTAGGAATCTGTATGAATGGCACGCCCCGATGAAGCGTGGCGGCGACAAAACCGGAAATATCGCCCACAACGCCGCCGCCAAGTCCGATAATGACTGAGTCGCGCCCCGCCTTTTTGTTCAGAAGCTGATTTTCCAACCATTCTTTTGTTTGGCGATTTTTGTAGGACTCTCCGGCAGGTATTGAGAGTAATGAAGCGTTTAATCCGTTTTCATACATCAACTTCAGAAGTTGATTGCCATACAATTTTTTTACCGTTCTATCCGTAATGATAAAATACTTGCTTCCAAGTTTCAGGGAGGATATATGCTTCACAGCATTTGAAAAATTCATACCGATATAAATATTGTATGAATCATCAACAGTTTTTCTGAGATGAACTTTGAGGATGGAAGACATAAATTATTAACTGAAGCTACGCATGAACAAATATTGAAAAGGAAATCCGAATTTCTAAATACTAAACAAATTCGAAGTTCTAAAATATTAGATTGAGTTACCTTAAAATAAATTAGCCATTAGCTATTTGTGTTTAGGATTTTTATGTAGAGTGATTATTCTACGAAACAAGATTTATGAAGCTAGTGCTTTCCTAATTGATTTAACAAACGTTACTGCATCCGAAACAGCCTGACGTAGTGGAGCGTTTTGCAGGATTTTTACTAATGCGCTGCCGATAATAATGCCATCTGCATACTGTGCGATTTGTTGTGCATCTTCAGGAGTTGAGATGCCAAACCCGACAAACAAGGGGTTGTTTTTAACACATGTTCGCGCTCGCGTGAGGAATTCCTTCGCTTGAATCGAAATTTGTTGTCGCTCGCCCGTTACACCCGTTACCGATACGCAATATAAAAATCCCGTTGAGGCTTCATCAAGCAGCTTGAGCCGTTCGTTGGATGTTGTGGGAGCGGCAAGGAAAATCGTAGAGACGTTGTTTTGTTTTGCAAGCATCCGGTATTCTTCGCTTTCCTCTAACGGCAAGTCAGGAATAATGACTCCGTCAATGCCAATTGCGTGGCATGATGATAAAAAGTTTTCAAGTCCCATAGAAAAAATCGGATTCGCGTACCCCATGAACACTAACGGCACATCCGATTGTTGGCGGATTTGCCTCGCCATCTCTAATGTTTTGTTGAGGGTTATTCCATTTCGTAGTGCTATTTCAGAACTTGCTTGGATGATAGGACCATCAGCAACGGGGTCGGAGAAGGGAATTCCAAGCTCGATGACATCCGCACCGGCTTTGGCAAGCTCAACAACGAGAGGGACGGTTATTTCAAGCGTGGGGAAACCGGCGGTAACGAAGAAACTCAATGCCTTTTTCTTCTCTGACATTACGTTATTTACTCGAGTAGAAAGGTTGTTCATCGGTTTCATACGTTTGTATAGCTCCGCACAATTGTCGGTAAATCTTTCTCACCGCGACCTGAAAGATTTAGAATGACGATATCATCGGTCTTAATGTTTGGCATCAATGTTTCAAGATACGCAAGCGCGTGGGAAGATTCAAGCGCGGGTAGGATTCCTTCTAAGCGTGTTAGCTCAAAACCGGCTTTTAATGCTTCATCGTCTGTAACGGAGACATATTGCACGCGACCGGAATCTTTCAAATAGCTATGCTCTGGTCCCACTCCGGGATAGTCGAGTCCTGCGGAGATAGAATGAGCGGGGATAATTTGACCGTCTTCATCCTGCAAAATATAGCTGAACGAGCCGTGGAGCGCGCCGGGTTTTCCGGCGGTGAGCGTGGCGGCGTGCCTACCTGTTTCAATTCCATGTCCGGCTGCTTCCACGCCAATGATTTTTACTTGAGCGTCATCAAGAAAATCATAAAACAGCCCGATGGAATTGCTGCCGCCGCCGACACATGCTACGAGATATGAGGGGAGCCTACCTTCAATATCGAGTATTTGTTGTTTTGCTTCTTTCCCGATAATGGATTGAAAATCGCGAACCATCATGGGATAGGGATGGGGACCCACGACTGAGCCGATGACGTAAAATGTGTTTCGTACATTTGTTACCCAATCGCGTAAGGCTTCGTTGATTGCATCCTTCAACGTCCCGCTGCCGGAGGCGACGGGACGAACCTCCGCTCCTAGAAGCTGCATACGCGTAACGTTGATTTCCTGCCGCTGCATGTCTTCCGTACCCATGTAAACAATGCACTCTAATCCCATCATTGCGGCAACAGTTGCGGTTGCAACTCCGTGCTGCCCAGCGCCTGTTTCAGCAATAATTCTTGATTTGCCGATTTGCTTTGCAAGGAGAATCTGTCCGACTGTATTGTTGATTTTATGAGCGCCCGTGTGACAAAGGTCTTCACGCTTGAGATAGATTTTTCCCTTACCGAATTTTTTTGACAACCGTCCTGCATAGTAGAGGGGTGTAGGACGTCCGACATAATTTTTCAACAGGCTATTGAATTGACTTTGGAAGCGTTCATCGGATTTGATTGACGCGTATGCAGTTTCCAGTTCAAACAGGGCGGACATCAGCGTTTCTGGGACGAAACGGCCGCCGTATTTGCCGAAATGACCTGTGGAGTCCGGGAGAGAGTTGTTCATTGATTAGTCAAACTTAATACTATGTAAATTATACACACACCTATCCCTTCTCTCAACGAAAACGTTCGAAATCTCTCGCGCATTGTCATTCTGACTCCGCCTCGGCGGACGAAGAATCTCCGTTCCTTCAAGGCAGTACAATTTTGAAGGATTTGAGATTCTTCACTTCGCTTTGCTCCGTTCAGAATGACACCGTAGGGAGTTTTCAAACAGCTTTTACGAGTCGTAGGCAAGAGAGGAATTATCATTTGTTAAGGTTAAGTGTGCGTTCCATGATGGGAGCGAGCAGTTGTAGTCGTTCAAGCAAAATTTTCATTTTGGATGGTTTGAGCGATTGATAACCGTCAGAAAGAGCGTTTGCAGGGTCTTGATGTACTTCTACGATAACGCCGTCCGCACCCGCGGCAATTGCAGCGAGCGACATCGGTATAACGCCTTCCCATAAGCCAATGCCATGACTTGGGTCAACAATAATGGGGAGGTGTGAGAGTTTTTTAACAATTGGCACTGCATTGAGGTCGAGCGTGTTACGTGTTGCTGTTTCAAACGTTCGGATGCCGCGCTCACATAAAATTACGTTATTGTTACCGCCGTTTAGAATATATTCGGCAGCCATGAGCCACTCTTCAATGGTAGCCGAGAGACCGCGCTTGAGCAAGACAGGCTTTCGCTGCGCGCCGATGGCTTCGAGCAGAGAGTAGTTTTGCATGTTGCGCGCTCCAACCTGCAGTATATCGGCACATTCAGCAACGAGAGGTAGAGTTTCCGTATCTTTGACTTCGGTGACTATTTTTATGCCGGTTGCCTCGCGGGCATCTTTTAGGTATTGAAGCGCTTGTTCTTTCAATCCTTGAAACGCGTATGGAGAAGTGCGCGGCTTATAGGCGCCGCCACGGAGAAATTTGATTCCCATATTTTTTAAGGATGAAGCAATCTCAACGATTTGGTCGCGGCTTTCAACGGAGCATGGACCTGCGATGACAGTCAGTTCTTTCGTTCCGATTTGCTCAGAGCCGACATTGACGATAGTGCTGCCCGGCTTAAAATCTTTATTTGCGAGCTTGTATGGTTTCGTAACAGGGATCGCTTCAAGCACGCCTGGCATGTTGAGGAAAATCTCTGGATCAATTTTGCCGCGATTGCCTGTAATGCCGATTGCCATCCGCGCTTCACCGGGGATTTCGTGCGGGATGTACCCTAAGTTTGTTATTTTTTCTTTCACCTGCTCAATTTCGGAGCGGGGTGAGTTGAGTTTCATTATTATGAGCATATTCTGGTCTTGCTGTTACTGTTTTGTGTCAAAAAAGTGTTAGGTCGGGAGTGGAACTCCCTCCCAATATGAGTCTTGAATTCCTATTTTCAAATAATATTCAAATCATAAATCTTAAAATAGCTGGCATCGCCATACTGTCCGGGGGGATTGGAACTACCGTCCAATATGATGATTGATTTTACACACCCCTACCCCTCTCAAGAGGGGAATAATAATTGCGCGGTCGGGAGTAGGAACTCCCTCCCAATGAGAAAGCCAC
>SCUC01000341.1 GCA_004322375.1 Bacteroidota bacterium | reverse complement strand
TTTTTTCGAGTCATAGACAAAATATCCTTGAGCGAAGAAATCCGTATCCTCACCAATTATTTTGATGGAATTTTTATTAGCGCTCACTGTCCCATCGGCGCCGAGTCCATAAAACATCGCGCGGACTACTTCTTTCCCTTCAGTTGTGTATGCAGGGTCATAGTCAAGACTCGTGTGGCTCACGTCATCATGGATACCGACGGTAAAATGATTTTTCGAGGTCTGTTTTTTCAATTCATCGAATACCGCTTTCACCATTGCGGGAGTAAATTCCTTTGATGAAAGTCCGTATCTGCCACCAATGACCTTGGGAAATGCTTTGAATGGAAGCGTACCATTCGACATTGATTCGGTCAACGATGTGATAACGTCTAAGTACAACGGCTCGCCCAGCGCGCCCGGCTCCTTCGTTCTATCAAGCACGGCAATTGATTTCACGCTCTTCGGCAAGGCTTCAATACAACGTTTCGCATCGAACGGTCTGAACAGGCGTACTTTCAACAAACCGACGTTTTCTCCTCGCTCGTTCATGTATTCAATCGCTTCCTGTGCCGTCTCTGCCCCTGAGCCCATCATAATGACAATGCGTTCAGCGTTTTGCGAACCGACATACTGGAACAATTCATACCTTCGTCCGACAACTTCATAAAATTTATCCATGACCTGTTGCACAATATCCGGACATGCCGTATAAAATGGATTCACTGTTTCCCGGGCTTGAAAGAACACATCCGGGTTTTGTGCCGAACCCCGTAATACAGGATGGTCGGGTGAAAGCGCGCGCGCGCGGTGCTTACGCACAAGCTCATCGCTTATCATCGCCCGTATATCATCGTCATGCAATTGCTCAATCTTCATCACCTCATGAGACGTGCGGAAGCCATCGAAGAAATGAACAAACGGAACCTGTGTCTCTAACGTCGCCGCCTGAGCAATAAGCGCAAAATCCATCACTTCCTGAATGGAGTTAGACGATAGCATTCCCCAGCCCGTTTGCCGCACCGCCATCACGTCGCTATGGTCTCCGAAAATGGAGAGCGCGTGCGTCGCAACCGTGCGCGCCGCAACATGAAATACTGTCGGGGTCAGCTCGCCGGCAATTTTATACATATTGGGAATCATCAGCAGCAATCCCTGAGCCGAAGTGAAGGTCGTGGAAAGCGCGCCGGCTTGCAACGCGCCGTGAACGGCTCCTGCCGCGCCTCCTTCGCTTTGCATCTCAACCACTAAGGGAACTGTTCCCCAGAGGTTTTTCTTTCCTTGCGCCGACCATTCATCCGACCATTCTCCCATCGCCGAGGAGGGAGTAATCGGATAAATTGCAATAACTTCATTAAGCTTATGGGCGATGTAGGCAGCCGCTTCGTTTCCGTCAATTGTTACTTTCGTTCGTTTTCTTGTTTCCATCTGTGCAGACATTGAATCTGTTACCTTTCCAAATAAAATGTATTTTCTTTGTAATGTTAAGACTATCCAAAAAATTCAATTGTGGCGTATCACGCGGGCAACCAGACCCGCAAAACCTAACAAATTGAGCCGCCGAACTGTTGACCGGCTACTACAAACAAACTTTATGGAGAGCCTCGTAGTACGATGTTGTCTCAAAAGTACATTGTAGTGTCTGTTCCGCGAACGGACACGTAGAATTCGATAAAATCTCGGCTAAAAATTTGTCCGATTACGAATCGGACTCTACATTCTTCAACTTTTGAGACAGCTCCGTCCCGACAAATGAGCGTGAATTGTCTGGTTTTACTATTCCTCTAAATTGCAAGAATCATTCCAAGAAACATGAATTAAAACATTTCAGATAGGTATTTTTTCAACATTTTTTGGCATCCCCTTCTCAAGGATGAAATTGGGCTGGGTAATAATTGCAGGATTGAGAGGGATAAAGTCATGAATTACCTACTGGAAGAAAAAGAAATGCTATGTTTGAATGTAGTTACCGCGATGCTGCAATATCTAATAGCCGAGAAAAAATTTGTATTTTCTCCGTTGTCTCATTACTTTATTATATTAAATACTATATATAGAGTTGGCTAATGGATACTACAAAGTACGTTTACTGGAAAGAAGAAGAAATATGGCTCGGCTATTTAGAGGAATATCCGGATTATATGTCTCAGGGGGCTTCCCTCGATGAGTTACGTGAGAATCTAAAGGACATCTATCTGGATATCACCCACGGACATATTCCCAATGTTAGGAAAGTTGCCGAACTTGAGATTGCATGAAAAAAGAAGACCTTCTCCGTAGGCTGAAAGAAATGCATTGTATTTTTCTTCGTCACGGGGGAAAACATGATTGGTATCAAAACCCTCGGACAGGAGCATGCCAACCTGTGCCAAGACACAAAGAAATCAACGAACATTTGGCACGACATATACTGAAAAAACTTGCTGACTAATCTGTCCACTCGCCCGTCCTGATGGGAAAATTTACTCCTTAACCCTGCTTTACTCTAATCATTTCAATTTTATACAACGTTATAAATTCCATTTATAGCTACAAAAAGCAATTCCCATCAAGACCCCCTTACCTTCCTGTACAGCACCCCCTCGCACTCCTTGCACATTGTCGCTTTTTTAAAATCAATTTCCTCTACGTAAGTGGAAGAGCGCATCACGCACTCGAACTGGTGACAGTGAAACAGCCCGAACGTATGGCCAAGCTCATGAACAATTTCTTTCTCTACCCGCTCGATGAGAAGCGGACGATTTTCATCAACGCCGTAAAAGGAATTATGCAGCCGGTGTGTAGAAACGATCGCCGCCGCTCCTTCGAGCTGCGCTTCGCCATAAACAAATGTCAGCACAGGAACGTAGAGGTCAACGTCAACAAGCGCGATAATTTTCCCCGGCAGCGATTGCTTCAACGAAAGCAACTGTGCAAGGAGAACGGAAGAATTATATTGTCCTCGCGAACTATCGAACGCGCGCTCCAGCTCAACCCGCAGATGTGAGCGATGTACTCGCGCACCGATAATCGCTTCAACGCTACGCGAAACATGCTCCAGTTCGTCAGGAGATAACGAGGAGGAATTGATAATATGAACAGATGATGACATACGGAGAACATAAAATTGCTTCGTTATTCCCGCGCCTGCCTGCCGCAGGCACGACAATAAGGCTCTTGTGACAGCTCTTACTAAATAATATTTTCAGGGCAACCTCAGTTATAGAAGTCGGGAGGAAGTTCCACTCCTAATCTGTAATCGCCGACCACATGAGGAGACCCCTCGACAAGAACCCCGACTTCTTCCGCATTATACAGCAATGAAATTTTCAACTATCTTTTCCTCATTAGAGTGCGGAAATCGGAACTCTTATGCAACAGAAAGGGTTACCCCCTCCGTAACCCGTATTTATGGATTTTATTATATAACGTTACCCGGTCAATTTGCAGCACTTCTGCAGAGCGTGTAATGTTCCAGTTTTGCTGGTCAAGAACATACGCAATATGCTTCCTCTCTACATCGGATAGCGACCCCGACAACGGCTCGTGATTGCTTTCAGAAAGCTGGAAGGGCAAATCGCCCGGCACCAGAGTGCATGATTTCCCGACAACCATTGCCCGTTCAATGGCATTCTCAAGTTCCCGTACATTCCCGGGCCAATCATACCGGACAAGCATGTCCATCGCCTCCGGGGAAACGGACGTGATGTTTTTTCCCATCGTTCTCCGGTGTTTCGACAAAAAATAATTCACAAGAGGGGGAATATCTCCCTTTCGTTCGCGCAACGGGGGAATGCTGATACTGAACACGTTGAGCCTGTAATAGAAATCTTCGCGGAATGTTCCCCTCTGCACGGCAAGCTCGAGGTCTTTATTCGTCGCGCAAATAATGCGAAAATCAACCTTGATGATTTCGTTCCCACCTACGCGGGCAAACTGTTTCGACTCGATGACACGGAGCAAATCCATTTGGGTCTTCATATCAATATTGCCGACCTCATCGAGGAACAGAGTTCCCCCGTCGGCAAGTTCTAACTTGCCTTTTCTTCGGTACTGGGCTCCCGTAAACGCGCCTCTTTCGTGTCCGAACAATTCGCTTTCCAGCACTCCTTCAGGCATAGCGCCGCAATTGATGGTGACAATCGGGAAATATCGCCTCTGGCTGTTGGCATGAATGGCGCGGGCTATCAGTTCTTTTCCCGTTCCGCTTTCACCCCGGATCATCACGGTCGTGTCTGTGCCTGCAACGGTTTTTATCATCTCGAACACCTTTTTCATCTGCGATGCCTCGCCGATGATTTCGTCCGGCTTGGAGAATTCAACAACCTGCTCCTTCAGCTTCAGGTTTTCCATCGCAAGAGCATGCTGCTTGATGGCATTGGTAACAAGATGCGAAAGGTGGTCGGGATCAATCGGCTTGGTGATGTAATCAAACGCGCCGCATTTCAACGCCTGCACGGCGGTATCAACCGAAGCGTGCGCCGTAATGAAAATGATAATGGCATGAGAGTCAATTTCCCTGATACGTTGCTGCAGCTCCATGCCATCCATTCCCGGCATTTTAATATCGAGAAGTATGATTTGCCAGCGCTGCTCCTGCAGTAACCGGAGCGCCTCCGCTGCGTTTTCAGCTGCTCCAACAACGTACCCATCTTCGCGAAACCATTTGGTTAACGAATCGCGAACAATTTGCTCATCATCAACAACGAGAAGAGAAATAGTATCATTCATGATTATTCAACTCCTTATATACTGGAACTAAAATTGTGAAGCGGTGGACGCGGGGATTTTTCATCAACAGTGATATTTTTTGAATGTGATTGAGGAAGGAGCAGCGTAAATGTCGTTCCTTTCCCTTGCTCCGTATGCACCGCAATATCCCCCCCATGTCGTTCAATGATGCCATAGACTACTGAGAGCCCCAGCCCTACCCCTTTGCCGTTTTTCTTCGTTGTGAAAAACGGCTCGAAAATATGCGGAACGTCTTCTTCTGCTATACCAATTCCCGTATCGGTAATTTTTATATGAATCGAATTATGCTCGTTGTTCCGTATCACGGAAACGCCAAGTACTCCTCCCTCCGGCATCGCTTCTACGCCATTGACAAATAACGCGACAAACGCTTGCTGAAGCTGATTCTCATCGCAGAGCAGCGTCGGGTCATCGGAAGAATATGTCGCCTGAAATTCTACATTGGAAATCTGGAAATGATGTTTCATAAGCTCTGCCGCTTTTTGGATAATCTGGTTAACAGGAACAAGCGCCATTTCCCCGACTTGCTTTCGCGAAAATAGCAACAAATTCTTCACGATATTTCCACACCTTCCAGTTTCCCGAATCACAACGTCTAACTCTTCAAGCATCTGGCGCGATGCGTCTGTCTGCTCCTCAATTTTACGAAGACGCTTTGCCATCAGCTTCGCATACGTGAGAATTCCTTCTAAGGGATTGTTCAGCTCATGAGCAACCGTGGCGGAAAGTTTTCCCAGGGACGCCATCTTTTCTATTTGCAGCATTTGATCATGGACCCGCTTTAGCTCGGCAGTTTTCTCTTTGACGCGCACTTCCAGCTCGCGCGACCACCGTTCGTTTTCTTCCATTACAGTCCTCAGAGATTCCGTCATCATGTTAAACGAACGGGCAAGAACGCCGAGCTCATCTTTATTTTCCGATGGGATGTGGTACTGTAAATTGCCTGCCGATATTTCCTCTGTTCCAACTATCAGCTTTTTTACAGGACGGTGGACAGTCGTATAAATAAACAACAAGGAGAGAAGAGCAAACACAGCAACTCCGATAACGGCATACAGGCTCATTTGCATCTTCGCATCAGAAATATCATCATCAATCTGTTGAAGCGACATGCGAACATCCAGCACACCTAGCACTGTCTTCCCTGCCGGGTGCGCATGACATTCCGCTTCGGAACAGGTAGGCTCGTTGCGAATCGGGTTGATGAGTCCGAGCACACGGTAACCTTTCGGTGATTGGTAGATGCGCATCCTGTTATCCATTGAAAGAGATTGAAGCGGCTGCTGCTGCCCATGACACGCAACGCACGCTTCGGCATCAACGTCAACATTCGATTGCTCTTCCGATTTATCCGTTGAGAACATAATAGTGCCGCGCTTGTTGTAGATGCGGATTCCTTCTACTCCCGGCTCTTTGCCTATAGTGGTAATGATTTGATAAACGTCTTCTTTCCTGTTGAGCAACATGCTGTAATGAGTCGAGTTTTTGATGATGTCGCTTGCGCGGTTCGCCGCTAACAGCACGTTGGACATCATTTGTTCAGTATGAAAATTGATCGCTACGTAGGAATAGAGTCCGAACAACATGAGCAGGAGAATAAACGAACCTCCAACCACTCGAAAGCTTAATGAATGAAAAAATTTCATAGGCATAATCGTCCACTGTAGAATTCTCAAACAGCGTGCCATGCCAACCCATTGAATTTATGTAGGAAATGAGAAATTTTGCCCTATAGAAACGGGGTGTTTCTCATACCTGAGAAGAAAAGAGATATTTTAATAAAGGGTGAGAGAGCGAAACAGGATGCTATATTCACGATTGATTTGAAACCTAAAACTCCAACACTAAACAGGAAACTATACACCGGAAACTGAAGTCACCCGTACACCATCTTCACAATCTTCATATACTTTTTATATCCAAGCATATCTGCAATATGTTGAAGAATCATACCCCCATCGGCAAGCGTAGGTCCAACATCTGTAGTTTGTGACTTCAGGGTTTCAATCAAAAGTTTGTTGAGCTGCTGTATGTCGCGCTCATACACCGAAGTCGCCTGCTGAACATTGAGCAACTCGCCCGCAGCTTCTTTAGGACTTTCCACCTCGTACAACCAGCCTTCGTCGAACGGGCGCTGAAGCACATTCGATGGCTGCTCGGCAACGAGCGGATTTCTGCTCACGATGATACCATCGAGAGGAGAAGCGATAGGAAATGTCCCTTCCTCCAAAACGATCCACACAGACGTTTGATGCTTGCTCACCTTTTGCCCCAGCGAAGGAAGCACAACAGATTTCGGAATAAGCAGCGCCCTCGCCAGCTGAGGCTCTACACCCACACGGAACATTTCTCCATTTCTCTCTTGCACCCAGGTATGGTTTTCGCTGTACCGGCGGTCTTCTCGCAGCCTCCCTCCGCCTTCCGGAAATGATGCTTTGGCGGATGCAATCAGCTGATGCGATTCGTCGGAAAAATGCTTTCGTAATGCAATATCCAAAGGACAATCATCGCAATCGTACTCCCGGTTGCATAGCTGGTACGCTAGGACGCCCGCCGTCATCCAAACACATTGCGCGTCATCGAATGACCGGGAGAATCGGGAACTATCTTGAGAGATTGACACGTGACCCCGTTAATTTGCTTGTTGAGAAACCGAGAGTAAATCTTCAACGTACGGATGAAGCTCTTTTTTCGCCGGCTCATGCTGCTCATGGTTGTAAATCGGAAGGTACTTAGCAGCATAATAGAATGTAATAAAGCCTGCCGTCACGATGCTCGCCGTAATGGCAAGCTCCATCCAGCTTGGGAAATACGATTTGCCCGCCCATCCTTCCATCCCGGTGATGCTCACGTTCATCCGGTTAAGAATAAATCCGATAATCATCATTGTGGCGCTGGCAAATAAGCCGGTTTGATGTTCCCGTATTTTTCTTATGGAAAGTAACACCATCGGCAGAAGCACTCCAACTGAAATCTCGAGCCAGTAAAAATACGTTTCCGGCGTTGGCTGGAACAAAAGCGACAATGCATGCCGGTCTAACAGGTCAACGATTTTCATTGTCGTATAAATCGCGAGCATGACCACGCTGACCCGACCGATTTCCGTCAACAGGTTCATCTCTAATCCTTTCTTGAACGCTCTGCTGCTCAGAAACGATTCGAAAATTACCATCGCGCACCCTACGGCAATTGCTGAAACATAGAAAAACACCGGCAGGTACGGAGAGTACCACAGTCCGTGCAGCTTCTCAGGAACAATTAAGAATAATGAACCCAGCGAGGATTGATGCAATGTCGAGAGAAGAACTCCGATGATAATCAAAGGCACGCTAACCTTATGAATAACGTGCATGGTTTTTTTCATCTTGAATTTTTCCAGAACAACCGGGGAAAATTCCAGCGCAAGCACCGTGGTATAGAGCATAACGCACCAGGCAACCTCGAACATCACCGAGCGGGGATTCCACATGATGATGGCATGCCAGATTTGGAAGGGCCTTCCTAAATCAAACATGAGACCTACAATCACCAGGAGATACCCCATAAACGCTGTGAGAATTGTCGGGCGCACAATTGGCTCGAACCGTTTGATGTTAAAGATATAGACAATGGCAGCCACAGTGAATCCGCCAGCCGCCAATCCGACACCGCACAAAACGTCGAAGCCAATCCACAATCCCCAGGGGAAACTGTCGTTCATGTTCGTAGAAGCGCCTAATCCTTGTGTAACGCGAACATACGCAGCAACGGCTCCACTTGCTAAAATAAGGATTGCAATAACTTTCCAAACTGATAACCTTGATAGAATATTTTGCATAAATAATTCCGTTTTTATGATACATTGTTTAAGACTGTAGCCTCACCCCTCATGGGTGAGGACATAAAAAGTAATGTAGTTAATGATTGTTGCCGTTACCACGGCGTTCAAGCTCTTGTTGTTTCTTCTCGTATTCCTCAACTTCTTTTCGCCTGTTGGTGATCCACCAGATACCGTAGAGCATTACTCCGCCTACGGTAACGACGTTGGGAATCTTCGAAAGAACATTCCACGTAAGCATCGGCAACGCTGTGGATTGCAAGTTTGTCTTGAAGCCAAGCTGCTCGAACGGCACGCTTGAAAGATACAGGATGGATGTCCCGCCAACTTCTTCGACGCCATACACTTTATTAACATACTTCTCCGGCTCTGCCTTAATCCGGTCGTATGCTTCGCGAACGAGCTCGTCGCGGTTTCCGTATGTTGTCGCGCCTGTAGGGCAGGCTTCTGCGCATGCAGGCTGCAGTCCCTGCGCCTGACGCTCTGCGCAAAACTTGCACTTCATTACCTTCGGGTAGGTACTCGTCCACTGGTAACGCGGAACCTGGAACGGACACGCCTGCATGCAATAACGGCATCCAATGCACTTCGATTCATCATACAGAACGGGACCTTCCGGTGTTTTGGTAAACGCTCCAACAGGGCATACAGAGGCGCAGGTCGGGTCAACGCAATGTTGGCACATTCTCCGAACATAAACTCCGTTATACTCATTCAGGGCGGTATATGCCGTCGAGGAAAGCTCGTGTTCTTCCCCTTCGGGCAGCTTGTTCTCTATTTTGCATGCATCCTGGCACGCGTTGCACCCGACGCACAAGGTCAGGTCTATCAGCATTGCTTTCTTTGTCGCCATCACTTCACCTTTGCTTGAACGGAAAGAAATTCTTCTTCAAATTCCTGGCAGCGTTCTTTGCTCATCTGCTTCACCGCCCCGGCGACCGGCATTCCGCCATCTTGCAGCAAGACCGGTGAAAGCTGTTCCTGGTTGAACGGTCGGGCAAAAAAATCGCGCAGCCGCGCAAACTCGATATTCATCCACGTACGCGAATCGGGACCTAACATCATTGAGCGCAAATCCGCGAACCGCGCTGGCTTGATAGTATATGCCCAGCCATCGCTGAATAGGCTCTCGTACATCAGGCTCGAATGTTCGTGTAACTCTTCATTTTCTGAAAGTATCTCACACTCAATCGGCGAGCGGACGGTGAGAGCGTGTTCTCCTTCCTGAAGCATCAGAAGCGGCTCCCCTTCTGCGACTCGTTCCCCGGCTTTCTTGAGAAACGTTACGCGGGGTTTCTCAAACATCCGACCCACAAAATCATCTATGCCGAGACGCACTTTGCCTGATGGGAAGAGATTCATCCATGTGTGCGATGGTGTGAAGTAAATTCCTTCCGGAGTCCGTATAGAAAATTGTTTTGCCACAGTAGCTTGCTGCGGAACGGCGATAGGTTTCTTCTCTTTCGCGCGTCTCACAAACCAATCTATTGTGAGGAAAAGAATGATAGTTGCAACAACAAATAGTACAGTCATTAGGTGGTTCCTTCTTTCTTTGATTCGTAGTTTCAGTGACCCCGACTATAATCGTGGGCTATGAATACTATTAGAAAGAACCGTGCCAGAAGTGTGATTCGGAAGGAGTAAAGAAATGGCTCAGAGCAAACAGCCTGAGCCAATAATACAACACTGTTGAATAAACGAACGATGTCAGATGTTGAATGTTGATGTATTATTCAACACTTAGAACTAATAACCGTTGAATAATTACATAATGACTTGTAAAATAATGAGTTAGAGTAGTGATGAATTTTTCAATAGCGGGTGTTGAGAAAGGCAACGTTTTTGGTTGGCAGTTGGCGGTTTTTAGGGAGTTGGGATGGTTCCTTTGTTAATTGGTGTTAATGTTTTATTTCAGTCAAGTAAGCTAATATATAAAAATCCTCTTGAAAAATCACCGCACCGTATCCGGTAATTCGCTTTTCATTGCGCGCTCTCCATGCCGGCACAAAAAAGCCGACCCCGTTTCCAGGATCGGCTTTTAAAATTGACGGTTACCTATTTTATCATTGAATCATCGGTTCAAATCGTCAATGAATCAATCGTCAATGCGACGATCACATGGCACTATTTCATAAGAACCATCTTCTTCACGTTGAAGAAGCTTGCGCTGTTCTTTGTCTCATCATCGCTCATTCGTTCAGCGACGATGCGAT
>SCUC01000340.1 GCA_004322375.1 Bacteroidota bacterium | reverse complement strand
GCCAATTTGTATCTTCATTCAAGAAGTAATTGTCAATGGTGAACGGTCAGTTGTTAATTGTGAACGAATCACAATTAACAACTCCCCATCGGTGTCCTTCCAAACCTCCTGTCCAAATCCTCTAATGTCATACGAATCATCGTCGGACGACCATGGGGACAAACGGTTGGGATTTGTGTCGCAAATAGCTGCTCAAGAATTGCTCGCATCTCGATTTCGGTGAGCGGGTCGCCGGCTTTTATTGCGGCTTTGCACGCAAACGTTTTTGCAAGCCGCTCACGCGGCGCAAGCTTCACCGTCTGCTCATCTTCTTTATACACATCCAGAACGTTTTGAAGTATCGTTGCCTCGTTGCCGGATTTCACATCGCCCGGA
The DNA here is from genome assembly GCA_004322375.1 of Bacteroidota bacterium. GTDB lineage: Bacteria > Bacteroidota > Ignavibacteria > UBA10030 > SZUA-254 > FW602-bin19. Next base: position 5,776 of record SCUC01000340.1, on the reverse strand, counting down.
ACGCCGTCAATCACTATCGTCGTCCGCCCAAAAAACTTAATGCTAAAACCAAGCTGCTCAAGCAATGAGTGAAGTTCCTTTACAAACGCAACATCGCTTGCAGGAAGCTCGATGGTTTGGGAAAATAAAAGTTGTTGAGAAACAATTTGTCCTGCTTCCATTCGTTTGATAATCCGTTCATACATCACCCGTTCGTGCGCGGCGTGCTGGTCAACAAGCATGATTCCGTTTTCAACAGGGATGATAATGTACTTGCGATGAAGCTGCCAGAGCTGGATATTGTCATCCAATTGGATGCTGTTAGGTCGGGAACTCCCTCCCAAATCATGGGTTTCAGGCTGTAACGTGGAACTTCCTCCCTGCTCAACAACCGTAGCTTCACCAGTTTCTATTGGTGATGGTTTCTCGATGAAACGATTTTCGACGCCAGCCCCTGAAGGTGGCTGCGGTTCGCTTTCAAACCGGAATTTTGTTTCATCCTGTTTCGGTATTCCTTTCAGCAGCTCCTCCCATGAACTGACCCGTTGTTGACTCACATCCTGCGTTTGAGTAAATCGCAATCCCGAATGAAGAATATCGTGTGCGCCTTTCTGCATTCCAACCGAAGGTATCAAATCATGTTCCGAAAGAGCTCTGCGAACGGAACTCAGCACAAAACGATACATTGATTGCTCGTCCTCGAATTTCACCTCCATTTTCGATGGGTGAACGTTTACGTCAACTTTTCGCGGGTCAAGCGAAAGAAATAGAACAAAAAACGGAAAGCTTCCCTTCTCTAATAAATTTTCGTACGCCTGAAACACCGCATGATTCAAGCTTCGGCTCTGGATGTACCGCCTGTTAAGATAAAGGTATTGTTCTGTTCTCCCTTTGCGCGCGAAATCGGGCTTTCCCAAAAAACCGGCAAGCGCAGTTGTGGCAGTTTCATCGTTAAAATAAAAAACCGTTTTGCTCAGGTTTTCTCCAAATACTTCCCTCATTCTTTCTTCGGGCGAGCTTGCTTTGAGATTGAAAATAGTCTCATCGTCGCTAATGAATTCGATAGCGATTTCAGGATACGCGACTGCAACGCGCTGCACCGCATCGGCAATGTGCTTGAACTCCGTGTTATCGCTTTTCAGAAATTTTCTCCGCGCGGGAGTATTGTAAAATAAATTTTTCGCACGCACCGATGTCCCGACCGGAGCGGCATCCTCAACTATTTCCAGCAATAACCCTCCCTCTATCCTCGCCCGCGTTCCAACCTCGACAGTTGATTGCCGCGTCTTCATCTCGACCTGAGAGACAGCAGCAATGGTAGCCAATGCCTCCCCCCGAAACCCGAATGTATGTATTTCCTCCAAATCTTCCGCCGATTTGATTTTACTCGTGGCATGACGTTCAAACGCGATTGCGGCATCTTCTGCATTCATTCCACAGCCGTTGTCAATCACTTGAATAAGAGATTTACCACTCTCAGCAATAATCACTGTAATTGATGTAGCTCCTGCATCAAGTGAATTTTCCAGCAACTCTTTTACAACCGATGCAGGCCGTTGAATAACCTCACCCGCCGCGATTTTGCTGGCAACGACTTCGGGTAATATATTTATTGTACGAGACACGTTATCTTATATTTTAGAATTTTGATTTTTGATTTTGGATTTTGGCTTGATCCTATGTATTGCTGATTTCTGATGACTCTCAAATAAATGCGTCCGTTCCAACTGCACAACATTTAACGAATAACTCGACGAGCCGTAGGTAAATACCATATACTTTTTTTACTTTTTAATTTTGACTTTTTACTTTCTAAAGGTAATCCCAAGTCCCGCGGAACTATTCAGTTCTAATTTTCCATGAACAACTTGTACGCCTGAAAAAGGGTCATTAGAAATAAGGATATTCCCATCAAGGTCGGCATAATCAACCATCGGTGATAGCTGCGCGGCGGCGGAGATTGCAACCGAGCTTTCTATCATGCAGCCGAGCATCACTTTCATGTTCGCTGCTTTCGCTGTGTGAATCATTCTCATCGCCTCGCGCAAGCCGGTAGATTTCATCAGCTTGATGTTGATTCCATCAAACGCGCCGTACAGTGTTGGAATATCATGCACATCGAGAACATTCTCATCTGCTATAATGGGAATATGCACCTGTTCGCGAAGCCATGCTGTATCATCAAGCTGTGAGGCGGGCATCGGCTGCTCGATAAACTCAACTCCTTGTTCCTCAAGCCAGAGGATTTTATCCCGCGCCTGCTCTTTGGATTTCCAGCCTTCATTTGCATCAACACGGATTGCTTTATTAGTAATTTTCCTTATTGTCTTAATTATTTCTTCATCATTAGGAATTCCGACTTTCACTTTAAAAATCGGGTACGGCTCTGCCTCTCTCACCTTCTTTTCAATCACTTCAAGAGTATCAATTCCAATGGTGAACGATGTTAGCGGCGTTTTCTCTTTATTCAATCCCCAGAGCTTCCAGAGCGGAAGATTGAGCTTTTTCCCAATCCAATCATGCAAAGCAATATCAATTGCCGCTTTTGCTGAAGTATTTCCCGGAGCGAACTCGTTCACATACGATAATATTTCTTCAAGTTGAAACGGCTCATCAAATATTGAAAGATTTACACTCTTGAGAAAGTTCATTACAGTCTCAGGCGTTTCACCGTATCGCTCGGATGGCGCGGCTTCTCCATAGCCTGTAATACCACCATGTGTTAATTCGACAATAATACACGGCTCAATATTTTTCGAGCTTCGGGAGATGGTGAAGGTGTGGATGAGGTGGAGGTTGTAGGAGGTAAAGGATAAATCCATGTGAAATCTTTAAGTGATACGAAGAATAGACAAGATACAAATAACTATTTCACACAATCTAACAGTATTTTGACTGAAAGAAAAATATACTGCTATAAATAGAGAGACCTTCAAGGTTTGATAAACATTGAAGGTCTAGTCCTACTAACATGAAATAACAACCGTTAGCTTCTTCCTATCATCACAACAATCCCAGGTGATTTATCACCTCATCAGTACCAATTTCTTCCGTAATACCGTGACATTACCCGTTTCTTCTTGAGCTGTAAGCTGATAAAAATACACACCGCTCGGCACTCCGCTTGCATCCCATACTTGAGACTTGAAACCTGAAGCCTGATGCTCCTTTACAAGCGTTACAACTTCCTTTCCCAGTACATCATAAATCTTTAATGTTACATAACTATTAACAGATAACGAATAACGGATAACTGTTGCCGGGTTGAATGGATTGGGATAATTCTGTTCAAGAGTAATCTCTTGAGGTAATACATGAGAAGGTTCTTCTGGCACATCAACAGTAGATGCAACGACAATATCATCAAGGTACCAACCATCCATTGTTGTTCCCGGATCGGAGACTAAGTAGAACCGAAGATAGACCGTATCCCCGGCGTAGGCAGAAAGGTTAAACGATTTATACCGCCAATCTCCGCTATCTGCAGAGCCATCCTGCCATTGTGAATAAAATGACGAATGGGTTACACCGCCCGGAAGATGGGAAAAGTTTTCGTTGTCAGTCGAAATATCAATAAATCCGAAATCACTCTGCCCGATTAATCCAATCTGGTAAAAGCTAAGAGCGTGATTTGCAGTAACATGGAGCGGCGGAAGAAGAAAGTAGGAGGATGCCCCGGCGGGATAATTTCCCGTAGGGCTGTCGGTAAATGATGTGCCGCCCGAAAAAGCAATTGAGCTTGTCGTATCCCACGTACCTGTAATAAAAAAGTCCGGCGTTCCCGCATCAAAAGTTTCTGAGTACGATGAGGCGACCGCCCCTGCATATTGAAAAATGCTTTCGCTGAACAGGCTTGCATTCGATGGAACTTCATTATCCCGCGCAAGGATTTTATACCAGTGATACCCATGAGCGCTATCAACATATTCGTAATAGACTCCTGTATCCGGTGAGGCAACCGCAACACTATCTACCAGCACATTATCTCGATATATTTCAATGTATGCCAAATCATTCAAAGGTGTATCATCATATTGCCGTGTCGGATTCATCCAGCGTAGTTTAGCTCCTCCTTCAACGCTTGTTATAGTCAAGACTGAAGGCGCTTGTGGCTGGGCATGTCCTCCTGCATAAACTTCCGAAACTGCCGCAGTGCTTGAATCGCTCGCAATGACAGCGCTTATCGTATAACGATACTTCTGATGAAGAATCAGCCCAACAGTATCGGTGTATTGTTCTACGCCGGAATCTACCACTGCCATGAGGTTTCCATCCCGATAGATATGAATTGTGAAATCGGTAAGCGGGTCACCAGACATAATTGTTTCCGGATCATTCCACGAAAGAGAAACCGAGGAGGGCGTCTGGAAATCGCTGTACGCTGTAAGCTCCGTTGGATTTCGCGGCGCCGTTGTATTGATATCAACAACGTACAACCCGGTTACCATATCTCCGATAATAATTTTCCCCGAAGGGAAAAAGGGATATGTTGACCATGCTCCTGTATATCCGCTCCCCGCGCCAGGGTACGTATCGTAACCGCCTACTTCAACAGGATGAACCGGGTCAGAAATATTAATGATTCTCAATCCATCTGTATAATAAGACATAAAGGCGAGCGTGTCCTTCACAAACACATTATGCACTACAGCAGTTGGGTCTGACTGGTACTCAGCTACTTTCGTAACGTTTGACAGGTTGGTGATGTCCCAAATTTTAAGCGTCTTGGGAGTATTATTTATTTCGTCTGTTGTAAGCAAATATCTGCCATCGGATGTCGTCGCGCAATTGTGTGTGCCTGCAAAAGGATATGTAAACCTTCCTAGTGGAGTGGGATTGGTTTTATCCGAGACATCAAAAATATCAATACCGCCGTCATAAATAGTCGCGCCGAATAATGTATCATTTCGAACAAAACTGTCATGAAAATAGCGTGCCTGTGTCATCCCTGAATACACCGGATTTTCGGGGTCGGAAAGATCGAAAATAACCGCGCCGCTATAAATCCAATCCGCACACCCATTCAAATACAAATATCCATCGCGGATATGATTCGTATGCGATCTACCGATATTATATGATCCGTCAGAATAATTAAAGCTCTTGACAAGGTGAACCGAATCAGGAAGGTATGATAAATCAATGATTTGTACTCCACCCCCAGCTTCAGTAACGACATAAGCATAATGAGAATGCGTTTGTACCTCATGCCAGGTTGAAGTAGGACCCGGGACAAAATCACGTTCGATGGGATTACCCGCATCCGTAATCTCAACAATAGATGTTCCGCTTTCACACCCTAAGATGGCGTATTCGCGCCCTGACGTTGTGTCTGTCCAGCCCCAACACCCGGCAATATAGGAACCCCCTTGTGGAGGAATATAATGCGCCAGAAATCGTACTTTGCCGGATTCCTGGGCAAAAGCCGTGACGAAAATCATTCCAAATAAAGCAACAACTAAACCGAAAGAACGAAGTATTGACATTAATAATCCTTAAGCAAACAAATGAATTTAATAGAAAGTGGTTCAAAAAACTGGTAGAGTCTGACATTCCCTACACTTCGAGACGTCTGTAGGTTTTGAAACTACCCTAAACTTAAATATTAGCAAATTCTCAGTTGAGATACAATGTGTACTCTTGTTATTTTATGTTTTTGACATTCTCGTTTCCTTTTCGTATCCTTGAATGTTTGTTGGCAACTTAATTAGAGTATCTATACCTATGGCATATTGGCTTCTCAAAACTGAACCGGGGACGTATTCCTTCGCACAGCTTCAAAAAGAAGGAATAACGA
>SCUC01000339.1 GCA_004322375.1 Bacteroidota bacterium | reverse complement strand
GTTTTTACCACCGCGGCAATTTCATTTGCCTTTTCTTTGAGAACATTGAGGTCATTCCCGAACAACTTGATGGCAATATCGGACTTCACCCCTGAAACAAGCTCGTCCACACGCATGGCAATAGGTTGAGTGATGTTGTAATTCACGCCGGGAATATGTTGTAGCTCTTCTACCATTTTTTCGACAAGATCTTCTTTTGAGGAGGCTGTTTTCCATTCTGATTTTGGCTTGAGCGTAACATAAATGTCGCTCAGATTCACTCCCATCGGGTCTGTCGCTATATCGGGACGTCCTAATCTGCCGACGACAAATTCTACTTCAGGAAACTGCATGATGATTTGCTGAATTTTTTTTTCCATTTCAATAGATTCTGTCAAAGAAATGCTTGGCATACGGATCGGCTGAATAAGAATCGAGCCTTCGTCAAGCTCGGGAATGAATTCCGAACCCAAAAAAGGCGTAAGAGCAAACGACCCTGCCAGCATAAGCAAAGCAATACCTAACACAATAAATTTATGCTTTAGAGCTTTTTCAAGGAGAGGAGTATAAGCCAACCGTATCCAGTGAATTAGTTTTGGTTCTTTATGAATTTTTTTCTCTTTCAAAAATAGTGAGCTTACAACCGGGATAAATGTAAGCGTGAGGAATAACGAACCTAACAGGGCGAACCCGACTGTAATCGCCATAGGAGTGAACATTTTCCCCTCTATACCCTGCATGGTGAGGATTGGCAAATAGACTGCGATGATAATAAGAATACCGAAAAGGATAGGTCTGCCAACCTCCTTAGCAGAATCTTCAATTAATTGGAGTTTTGTTTGGTCTTGTTTTTTGTGAGTCAGCGAGCGAGCAAAATTCTCAACCATTACTACTGAACCGTCAACAATCATTCCGAAATCAATAGCTCCTAGGCTCATGAGGTTCGCAGAAAGTCCCATCCATTTCATTCCAATAAAGGCGAATAACATGGAAAGGGGAATTGTAGATGCGACAATAATCGCGCCTCGAATATCTCCCAAAAATAATAACAGGACGACAATAACCAACAACCCGCCTTCAAGGAGGTTTGTTTTCACCGTCGAAATCGTTTTTTCAACAAGTTCTGTCTGGTCGTAATAGGGATGTATTTTTACGTGCGGAGGGAGCGTTTTATTGATTTCTTCAATTTTTTCTTTCACCCGTTGGATAACCTGCCTGCTGTTTTCTCCTTTCAACATCATCACAATAGCCGCGCTTACCTCGCCGCGGCCCTGCATCACAACAGCGCCTTGCCGCGTTTCAGGACCAACGGTTACATCGGCAATGTTTTTTATGTAGATGGGAGTTCCATTGACATTCTTCACAATAATATTCTCAAAGTCTTGTTCCTGCTGCGCCAGACCGATTCCACGAATGATGTATTGCTCGGAAGCATGTTCAAGGTAATTTCCACCAGTTACGGAATTATTTTTTTCGATTGCTTCAAATGCTTCTGCAAGCGTAATATCGTAGCTGAGCAATTTTTGGGGGTCGAGGAGAATTTGATATTGTTTCACTAAGCCGCCAAAGCTATTCACTTCTGTCACACCGGGCACGGTGCGGAGCTGCGGCTTGATATACCAATCTTGAATAGTACGCAAGCCCATCAAATCTAAACTATCGCTTTCAAGAAAGTATTGATAGATTTCTCCCATGCCGGACGTTATCGGACCCATTTCCGGGTCGGGAACAGTTGGCGGGAGCGATTCTCTCGCCTTTTGCAGCCGCTCAAAAACTAATTGCCGGGCAAAATAAATATCAACATTATCTTCAAAGACGACGGTAACGACTGTAAGTCCATATTTAGAAATCGAGCGGATTTCTGAGAGCTGCGGCAGCCCGTTCATCGCAATTTCTATAGGCGATGTAACGAGCTTTTCAACCTCAACGGGAGAAAGTCCCGGCGCTTCGGAAATTACCTGAACTTGAACGTTCGTGACATCAGGAAAAGCGTCAATTGGAATATTGTTAAGAGCGTAAAATCCTATGGCTGCTACTAAAATAACGAGCGCAATAACAAGCAGCCGCTGTTTCAGCGCGAATTCAATCAATCGGTTAATCATTCTTTCCTCCTTAATGTTCTTCGCCAAACGTTTCTTTGGCGAGCTCTGATTTCAGAAAGAACCCGCCTTTGACGACCACCTGCTCTCCTTCGAGCAAGCCGTCGAGTATCTCGGCAAATTCGCGCGTTTCAACTCCGGTACGAACGTCTCTTCGTTCAAACGTTGTATCATTGACGGAGACAAATACGAAATGTTTTTCTGTCTCGCCAAGGAGCGCGCTCGCCGGAATTTTGATGGTCTCCTTTCCTAACGCGGTTTGCACCTTGACCGTGCAAAACATTCCGGGTTTGAGCATCGCCTTTTTATTTTGCACTTCGATGCGGGCTTTAACGGTTCTTGTTTTCTCATCTACAACATTATAGATTGTTTCAATAACGCCTTGAAAGGGTTCTTGTGATGCGGATATTTCAACAAGCGATTTCATCCCCTTGGTAATGTGCGGCAGGTCTTTTTCATAAATATCAGCTAAGACCCACAGTGTAGCGAGATCAGCAAGCTCAAATAGTTCAGTGCTGATTTCAACTACTTCTCCAACTTTTGTATTGCTGTTGATAATCGTTCCGGAAAACTGCGCACGAACGATAAAATAGGCGCTTGCTTCGGCAGATGTTTCTATGTCGCTTACTTCTTTATTACTAAGTCCAAGAATTCGCAGCTTACGTTTTACAGATTCATAGATAGAATTGGTAGCTTTTCGTTCAGCTTCATTTGAACTCCGTGCGCGTTTCAGCCGGGAAGCAGCTTGAAGAAATTCCGATTGTATGGTCATAAACTCCTGGCTGTACAGCTGTGCTAGAATAGCGCCTTGCTCAACATCGTCGTTGACATAGGCATTGATTTTCTCTA
>SCUC01000338.1 GCA_004322375.1 Bacteroidota bacterium | reverse complement strand
CTAACTTTTTATTATAGACAAGTGTGAGATGATTGCCGAGTTTGTCGGCAATCTGATAAATATGACCCTTATACCATGTTACCCCTTTAGGATTGAACGAATCAAACCATTCCTTCTCGAACATCGAATCCATAGGCTTAATAATGTCCATCACCTGAAATGGTCCGACCTGATCCGCAGGACCATAAACTAAATCCGGACCCTGCCCTGCAATGGCAGCAATAATAAATCCTGAACGAAGCTCTTCTGTCTCCTTGTAAATTGCTTCAACTCTGATTCCGGGATGCAAGCGCATGTACTCTTCCAATTGTTCTTCAAGAACAACGCGCTCATCCACCCGCATTTGATGCCATATAACTATTTTATTCGCATCCTCTTTCCTCGTGCAAGAAAAGAATACAATGAATACAACCGGGATGAATAATATATATTTTCTAATATTCAAGATGATGTAATAATGACTGCTTATTATTATGTATCTTCGTACCTTAGCCTGAGTTACAAAAACTACCCAATGTACCAAGATTTTGCCCAAAAATCAACAACATGACTATTTTCCTCTTCGAAGACGATCTCCATGAAAACTAATGTAGATAATTTTCTTTGGGTCAATATAATTCCTCATCACCGACGCATTCGATTTTGGATAAACACCCTTTGCATCCGCTTGTATCGCCTGTATCTCATAAACGGAAAGCGCCTGCATATTATACCGTAATGAAAGTCCCTTCTCCCCCCCGAATGCCTCCGTCGGCAGCCAATCGAAAATAAACACGCTGCTTTCCGGAACTGCCGGATATTCTTTTTGCAAAAAAGTATCCAACATCCTTACAATGCTCCCCTTCCGTATCAGGTTATTTGAACCTTCTACGGTTAGGGTATCAAATCCCTGCCTGTCCAGGTCTGAAAAATAATACCACGAAAATCCTGCAGTAAGAAAACAAAGGAGCACAATCTGCGCAATAATCGGTTTTGATGTAATTTTGAGTTTTTCAACCCCCTCATCTATAATCGTCAAACCAAAGATTGCTATTGCAGGATACGAATACGTGAGATAATACCTGAAGGCATGATCTTGCAAAAACATGACAGGGAATATTCCTAATACAATCCATGAGATGAAAAATAAATTTCGCTTGAGCGAGAATCCACTGAGTGAGAAAGCTAACCCGAAAAATAAAACTAATTGTACAAGCGTTATCCAGATTCCGCTATCAAACACAATGATTGGAAACACACCCTCGAACGACCATTGCACATACTTCGATATATTCTCCACAATGTGCGTGCCCCACAGACTTGAATGATAAGGATTACCCGTTTGTTCACTGAATGAAACTATACTGTTAAATCGTATCGCGCCATAACCTATTGCTACCCCGATAAAGTATTTTACTTCTAAAAACGCATGGCGTAATCCCTGAACATTAACTCTTGCATTATCCTTCATGGATATGGATAGGAATAGCAATATTCCAGGCAACAATAGTGTCGCTTCTTTAGTGAATATTGCAAGAACGTAACAGAGAGTTGAAAGCCATATTCTTTTTTGAAGAAAGAAAAGCAAAGTCGAAAAGAAAAATAATGCGCCTAAGATATCATTGCTCCCTACAAACCAGAGCAACGAGTCTAGATGGAGTGAAGCGGAAAGCGCATACAGAAATCCTGCCCCCCATGCAATTTCTATTCGCTGTATGAGCTTGAATGTTATCGCTGCAACGATGAGGGCATTGATTCCATGCAACATCAATGCAAAAAAATGAAAACCCGTTGGCTCCATCCCAAATATGCTATAAATGAAAGCCATGTACAACGCAGCAACCGGTCTATAAAAAACTCCCTCTACCCCGATGAAAGCTCTTGCTATAAATTCTCCAGTCCCCATGGCTTTAAGTGAGTGCAAGATATACCAATCATCCTGAATGAAAGGATACTGGAAAATCTTCAAATACACGATAAGTACAGAAAAAAGGAGTAACACTGATAATCCCAGTGCATGCTCCTTTTTGAACGAACGCGTTACCTCTCCTGAAACCGAAACCGGCTGTTTCAAGTTGCTACTGTTCCAATAGTGAGACTCTACCGGAGCAACAGCATCTTCTTCACTTTGGAGTAGGACAAGATGCCATCTTGTCCTACAGCATTTAGCTTATAAAAATACACCCCGCTCGGCAATCCTGTTGCGTCCCACACATGAGACTTAAAGCCTGCATCCTGCATCCCGTCAGCAAGCGTCGCCACTTCCCGCCCCAGCACATCATATACTTTTAACGTAACATAACTATTAACCGATAACGAATAACGGATAACGGTACTCGGATTAAACGGATTAGGATAATTTTGCTCAAGCGAAAATCCTGAAGGCAATTCTTTCACTCCGTCATCCACGCCAAGCGGAATACCTAACTCCGCATCACTTCTGCTGGAAAATACTCTTGCCGTATAAGCAGGAATTGTAAAACTTGCAAGCGTCGTACTATCGGCATAAAACGTTGATTGGTCAAATACATCGTACCACGTTCCTGCGGCAAGCCACGGAACGTTATTCACAGTCTTTTGCACATTGCCGAGGTTAGCGATAATTTGTACCATAGCTCCCGTGTCGGCATCATTAAATCCCCAAACCAAAACTTTTTCGGTATTATATTTCCATTGTTTCACCAACGTCCCTTGGTATAATGCCGGGTTATGTATCCTCTGGTTGATGAGAGTTTTGTAATAATGGAAATGAGATCTTCCTTGTTCGGTATCATAATAATTCCATTCAACCGGACGATAATCTAACCGATGCGGATCAACCCAACCTCGAGGCGCACTAAACTCTATCCCTTCCCAGAGCATCGGAATACCAAGCGAAGCAAACATGAACGTCGCGTACAGCTTATCTCGGCGCAAAGCCGTTGATTCCGGTACGCCTTGATAGGTCATCATCTCAAACAATAAACCTTGCTCGTCATGGTTGCTGCACGCATTAACCGGTTCAGTTCGATTCGCATAGACGCTCGGAACTGACGGAGTATCATTGCTTCCAAAGGCATTCAATCCAATAATCAGGTTCTCAACGTCGGTTAAGGAAACACTGGCATTTCTTGCAAGATCAAATACTTTATCCCTAAAGCTGTCATGCCACCCGCCTGTCAAACCGCTGTAGTAAATCAGCGCGGGGCTTTCGGGTAAATGTTCCGCAATCTGATAAATCGAGTTGTTATAATCTTTTCTGATTTTATTCGCCCATCCGAGAATTCCCTTTGTGGTATCAAACCTGTTCCATCCTATCCCCTGCGTAAAATCGTACCGGAAACCATCAATATGGTAATCATCAATCCACAATTTCAATGCCGTATAAACTAAATCCTGTGTTTCAGTTGTCCAATGGTCTATGTCTTTAAAAAACCCTAAATCATCCTCGTTAGGTCTCTTATCGCTTAGCAGCTTGAAATACGGATTTGAGCTTTCGCTCGGCTGCATCAGCCATAACGTGCTTCCTTCTGTGAGATGATTAAACACCATATCCATAATAACTGCAATCCCGCGTCCATGGGCGGAATCTACAAACTCCTTAAATTCACCGGGTGTACCAAACGATGGTTCTAATGCAAGGTAGCTGTTTACATCGTACCCCCAGGAAAAACCGGATGCTCCTATCCCGCTGTAATCCGTTACCGGCATAAGCTCAATACCATTAATGCCCAATGAATCGAAGTATGGTAAAAGGTTTATCATGTGCGACCACTTAACATCTCCGGGGTCAAGGTCAAAATACCCGCCAGCAAATTCATTAACGTTAAGTTCGTAAAGAACAAGCTTGTTCATTGGCGAGCGTTGAAATGTTCCGTCATTCCACACATAATCATCATCAGTCAAGCCCGCAGGTCCGATAGAGAATGTTGAATATCCCTCAGCCGTAATATTCCGTGAATACGGATCGGTTATTCGCTGCCCCCCTTCTAATTCATAAACATAATTGTAAGTCCCAGAATCGAGTTTCGTTTTAATCCACCAGCCGGCATTTCCCGTGTGTTTTCTCATGACAACCGGCGTTACTGTTTCCAACGATTGTCCGGGCGGGGCTACACGCACTAATACATAAGATTTTGACGTAGGTACTTCAATATAAAAGAGAACCGAATCACCGATGGCTACACTAGGCAGGTTCACGCCTTTTTTCGCATAACCGGGCACAGGTAGTTGTGGCGGTAAGACATACCCCCCCTTCGCGTAAACGATAGTATCTCCATGATTATTAATAGCAGTTAATCTAAGATAATGTGATTTATGAATGCGGGTTGCAAGAGTGATATCCAGAATTCTCGTTATGGAATTGTACTGTGGCAATACATCAAGGGTTGTTAAGGATTGGCTTTGCGTGGGCGCGTAGGATAGAGTAAGCGAAGTTAGTGTGTCGCTATCTGTATGCTCGACACCAACTGTTATTCTTGTAATGCTGTCGCCTGTCGTAGCTTGATAATACTGAAACCAAAATAATGTAGTCAATCGCAAAACAGAATTGCTATGGTCGGACGCATTTTTCTCCGGGTTCAGCGGGTCTGAATACCAGCCTGTGGGTGGATAATCTCCTCCAACACCTCCTCTATTAAGCTTGTACATATAAATGGAATCGCCCATTGTCCGGTTGCCATCCGACGGGTCTTTAATCTTAAATGTATACGTCTTTAACCATGCAGTGAGAGTGGTATCATATGTCATTTGCGTTGCAGAGGAATTATTATTCCAGCCATTGAACTGCCCGGGTAAATAAATAGGAGGGGAAGTAGCCTCATACGCGCGAAATGTTATCGTCACGCTATCCGCGCTGGTCTGCGCAACTGCATTGATTGAAAATAGTAGAACAAAAAGTAAAACTAATGTTGGTTTCATAAATATATATCATTCGTTATCGTTAATAAAAACTCCCAATCACTCCATTCTCGTTGCTTCAGACGGCGTCCTCGCCGTCTGTATTTATCCCCTAACTAATGTTACCCCATTAATAAGGTTTAGCAGCCCACGACTTAAGTCGTGGGCTGCTGACAACATTTTTATTCCCTATGCTGTGAATTCGTATTGATGCTGCTTACGTAAACTCAGATGATATTGAAAACAATACAGCCCTTTGTCATTCCGACGATTCCGTCATCAGTTACCGGACGGAATAGGAGGAATCTCAACACCTTGAAAGTAGCACATATACAAAGGTTCGATTCGCCTCGGCGGACTCACTTCGCTTTGTTCAGAATGACACCATAGTGCTTTTCTGACAATCTCTCACAGCATCACTACCTCTACCTCACAGGCACTAACACCGCCCCCGAATACGGCGCGACTAGTACATCCTTAATCTCATTCCCTGTTGTCGTGTATTTCACACCGTTCAGAACATCGAGCCATTCCGTATCTTCTACATCCGGCAATACGACTACCCTCTGTTCCATCTCCTCGTTATTGATAATAACAATAGCTTCGTCGTTATCATCTTCACGCCAGAAGCCGTAAATGCCATGCTCGTCATCAATGATAGCTGTTCTGAATCCCCCGCGGCGCAATACCGGCATATCGTTTCTCAGCTTGATGAGCTTCTTATACCAATCACGTAAATCCTTATTCCATCGTGTCTGTTCCCATTCCATCGTACGCCGGCAATCAGGGTCTTTCCCACCTTCCATCCCGATTTCATCCCCGTAATACACCATCGGCGCGCCGAGATATGTCATCTGAAAAAGTACGGCAACTTTCATCTTATCAACATCGCCTCGTAATAGAGTTAAGAACCGTTCCGTGTCGTGGCTTCCAATAAGATTTTGCATCGCGTATGTTGCTTCCTCGGGGTAATCCTCGCGAACCCCCTCCAGCGCTGAATCAAATTCCGTTACGTTGGTTAGGCTATTCACAAAAAAATCTAGCACCGCATTCCTGAAACGGTAATTCATGACGGCGTCAAATTGATCGCCTTGCAGCCATTTGCTCGCGTCTTCCCATAGCTCGCCCACAATGTATGCATCACGGTTTTCCGCTTTCACCAATTTCCTCCATTGAATCCAAAAATCGTGAGACATCTCATTCGGCACATCTAATCGCCAGCCGTCAAGCCCTGTTTTCATCCAGTATTTCGTCACATCGAATAAATACTGCCGCACTTCCGGCGTATCTGCCATCAGCTTAGGCAAATCGCCATGATTCCACCAGCATTCATAATTCGGCTTATCTGCAGGACCGACGGGAAAGCTATGCACCTTATACCAGTTGATGTACTTCGAGCTCTTTTCGTTCTTGATAATGTCATCAAAAGCAAAGAAATCTCTTCCCGTATGATTAAATACTCCATCAATAATAACGCGGATATTTCGTTTATGACATTCATTCAATAATTGCTTGAATGTCTCTTCCGTTCCGAAATTATCGTCTATTTTGTAATAATCAGACGCGTGGTATTTGTGGTTGGTGTTTGATTCAAAGATAGGATTGAGATAAAGAGCGTTGATACCCAGGTCTTGTAAATACTCTAAATGGTCAATAATACCTTTCAGGTCGCCGCCGAAATAATTTTGTCGTTTCGGTTTTGCGCCCCACGGTTCGACCCCCGGAGGATCTAAAGCAGAATCGCCGTTGGCAAATCGTTCCGGAAATATCTGGTACCAGACTGCGTCCTTCACCCAATCAGGAACAGTAAGCATTGATGTGGATTCCTGTTGTGAATAGAGGAATTGTGTTAATAGTAATATTGTTATTATCAGTTTCATAGGATAATCCTTGTAAACCATAATATAAGAAAACTGAAACACATAGGAAAGATTAGTAGCAACTCAAGTTGAATATGAATACCTCCAACCACCTCTGTATCCCAATGCTGTCAGGTTAAGGATTGCTTGATTAGCGATGGGTTTTATACCCATCGCTAAAACATCATTTTCTTAGCTGTTACTATCACATAATAAATCAATAATTGCTTAACCTGACAACATTGCCTCTGTATCCCTCCTTGAAAAGGAGGGAACAAAGGGGAGGTCACGTGATGGAGTATGATTGATGAAACTAAGACACTACCGAATAGATAACCCTACAAGCATCATTCTACTTCCTATCAAACCGAGACTGCACAAAAAGAAAAAAACTCCGTCACACTGAGGTCAATCAATGGCAAGCCATTGTTATTAATTTGATGACAATATTATGTTCCAGCGATGGGTTTCATACCCATCGCAGATTGATAAAAACGAAGAGCAATCGCCTGTTTGATATTCATGTCATTAGCAGCGGAGTCGAAGTGTGATTTTAGCTTGTTTCAGGCTTCGTTTCCGCTCCCGCTAAGCGAGGCTCGACAAAGTCAGATGTCTGACGAGACGCGGACTTTTTGAACTGCCTCGCTAAGGGTAAGGGGACAGCAATAAAAAAGCCCGTTCCATTTCTGAAACGGGCTTACTCTTTGAACAAATCTTACCTCCCCTACCCTTGATTTGCAAGGGAAGGGACAGAGGGATAGGTTCCTAAATTACTTCACCAACATCATCGTCTTTGTTTCAACGAAGTTGCTTGTCGTCAAGCGGTAGTAATACACGCCGCTCGGCAAATTCTTCGCTGAGAATGAAAGAGTGTATTCGCCTGCATTTTGCGTGCCATTGACAAGCGTTTCAACTTCACGACCGAGCATGTCATACACCTTCAACATCACCGGCGATGCAGCAGCCAATGTATATTTAATCTGTGTTGAAGGATTGAATGGATTCGGGTAATTCTGGTTCAACCCGAACTTCAGCGGGAGAATTCCACTATTATCATTGCCGATTCCGACCGGGTTCTCAAGCGTAACATCGCCCATGACGCCAAAGGTATCAACCGTTGTCGCGCTGGAAAGGTTCTTGGTCATGTGAAGCTCATGGTTCACGGCAAATCCTGCTTCATTATCATTCCCGCCTTCATTGAGGGAGTCAATACCCCAGTTGATGCTGTACTTGTATTGTACATCAAGTACTGTAAAGGAGGGGAACGTAATATCTGCTGAGAAAATGCCGTCGCCTGCTGTGGCATCGCCATTCGAGCCATCGTCAAATAATTCAAGTACAATGTTAATCTCGGAATTGGGCCACCCGCCGGAGGGCCACTGCAACGGTGATGCGCTGCCCGCAACATGCACTGATTGGACGCTCGCGAACGGATTGTTCGTAACGCTCGATATTGCGCCGTTGGTATTGCACGTAAACGTAATCGTGGCGGGTTGGTTCAACACCGTTTCCAGTGTGCCGTTATTGAACGATTCATTGATGAAAGCCTCGCCGCTGGTGATATTCGAATCGGCAAAGGTAAATACTCTATCACTGATGCTTTCCCAGTTATTGTCTTCGTACCAGAACTTGAAGTAGAACGATTCTCCTACTCCTCCACGAATAGTGTCAATGCCTTCATAAATAT
>SCUC01000337.1 GCA_004322375.1 Bacteroidota bacterium | reverse complement strand
ATTATATTTTATATAGACTAAAACAAAACTGTAAAAGGGTTTCAAGTCTTTACAATATGTGTCGGGATATTAAACTCTCTATCTGGGGCTGAGAAACTGTCCGAAAACTCTCGCGGATTGTCATTGGGATTTTTCGGCCAGTGTCTGAGATTACTAAATTAGCTTGTTCTCGAAGTTTCATCTTGCAACTATTTCTGATAAAGTTTTTGAACTAGTCCAGAGCAATCCACTAGAAGTGGTTGTTTCAATCAAGTGCATCCCCTGTTCCGGGCACAGAAAAAGAGCAATGTTGTATCTTCAGTAGCTGCTGAAGTGAAAACGAATTGCTCAAAAAAACAGAAAAATCCCATCTCGGTTATCTCAAGAAGGGGTTTTCGTTTCTAGCCCGCTCTCAGTTCTTCAGTAACTCTCTTTCATAAATTTTTCCCGAGCATTCTCACAGTCGTACGTACTTCACCATCTTTATTATCCGGAAGTAGAATTGTGACGTTAGAAAGGAACACGCGGCAAGTTTGCCCCCCACATTATTATTCAATTTTGAGTAAAAACATCGGTTTTTAGAAGTTATCAAAATATTAGTATATTTGCACAGAGATATTCATGGTTCGTCGAATCATAACCAAACCGGATTAATGCCAATAATCAAACCCAAACTTTTCACTACACTTCAAGGCTATACCAAAGAACAATTCTTCGCAGATGCAACTGCCGGGGTAATCGTTGGAATTGTCGCGCTACCGCTTGCAATCGCATTTGGAATAGCGAGTGGAGTTACCCCGGAAAAAGGAATTATCACTGCCATTATAGCCGGATTTATTATTTCTGTCTTTGGAGGAAGCAAAGTACAAATCGGCGGACCTACGGGCGCTTTCATTATCATCGTTTATGGAATTATTCAAAATTACGGAATGACCGGACTGACCATCGCCACCATAATGGCTGGAGTCATATTGGTTATTATGGGTCTGTTCCGATTTGGTTCAGCAATTAAATTCATTCCGTATCCCGTTGTTGTCGGTTTCACGAGCGGGATTGCTTTACTGATTTTTTCTACTCAAATAAAAGATTTCTTCGGCTTATCCATCCAAGACGTGCCTGCTGAATTTCATGAAAAGTGGATAACCTATTTCCAAACATCTTCGACGATCAATTATTATGCATTCGGCATTGCAGCTCTTGCCTTGTTGATTATGATATATTGGCCCCGGGTTACGCACAGAATCCCCGGTTCTCTCATCGCTATCATTGTAACAACAGTGATAGTACAATTTTTTCATTTTCCGGTAGAAACGATCGGAAGTAAATTTGGAGAGATACCTTCTAATCTTCCCGCCCCAAAATTTTTTGCAATTAACTTAACTCTTATTAAAAACCTTATCGCGCCGGCGACAACAATTGCCATACTGGCGGCAATTGAATCTCTACTTTCTGCGGTCGTTGCCGATGGGATGATAGGAGGAAAACACCGAAGCAACATGGAACTGATCGCGCAAGGGCTGGCAAATATCGTGACTCCAATTTTTGGAGGAATTCCTGCAACCGGAGCCATCGCACGCACTGCGACAAATATCAAAAATGGAGGGAGAACACCCGTAGCAGGAATTATTCATGCGATTACCCTATTATTAATTATGTTGTTTTTTGGAACATGGGCTAAATTAATTCCGATGGCTACCCTCGCTTCCGTTCTGATTATCGTTTCGTATAACATGAGCGAATGGCATTCATTTAAGGAATTGCTAAAAAGCCCTCGCAGCGATATTATTGTTTTGCTTACTACATTTTTCTTAACGGTAATTTTTGATTTAACTATTGCCATTGAAATCGGAATGGTGTTAGCGGTCTTTCTCTTTATGAAACGGATGGCGGAAGTAACAAATGTGGGAATGATTACACGAGAATTAGAAGATGAGGAAGAAAAACCGGATCCCAACTCGATAGACAAGAAACAAATTCCGAAAGGAGTTGAAGTCTTTGAAATTAATGGTCCCTTCTTTTTCGGCGCGGCATCAAAATTTAACGATGAAATGCGAGTTGTAGAAGAACCTCCAAGAGTGCGAATCATTCGTATGAGAAATGTTCCCGCTGTTGATGCTACAGGGCTGCAAACGTTAAAAAAATTTCATCACGATTCACAAAAACAAGGGACTACGATCATTTTATCGGGCGTACACACCCAACCGTTGTATGCTATGACCCAAGCCGGTTTGTTTGATCTTTTTGGGGAACAAAATATTTATGGTAATATAGACGATGCCCTTGACCGCGCTCGCGATATTCTCGGTTTACCAAAATTAGGCAGACCGGAAGATTTTGTCCCAACCGTTAAACGGGAAATGAAGAATTAATTGATGTTACGCAACGCAATTGCAATACCTAATATTTTAGATTTTCCTCTGAACTCAACCCCCTCAATCCCCCCTTCTCTTACAAAGAGAAGGGGGAAGGGGGATGAGTTACGAGGTTAACCTTAATTTTTAGGTATAAAAATCCCCTTGCGTAACATCAGTAATTAATTGGTATCGTATGTTCGAATGCTTCTTGTAAGGATATAGTTTTGGACCTCACTGTTAAAGATATTTCTACCCTCTTGTTGTTGCCTGAAAAGGAAATTCAGAGTTTGATGAAGAAAAAAGAAATTCCTTATCAAACAATAAACGATAAACTACTCTTCAATAAACAGCAAATCATCGAGTGGGCGCTAAGCCGCAATATTCCGCTTAACATCTCAAAACATAAAAAGATGAGTGAATATCACGTCGAAACCCTTAACACGCTCCTCGGCCAAAATTCCTTTTTTTATGATTGTTTGTTCTCTGAACAACACTACATCGAAGAAATGGTGAACCTCCT
>SCUC01000336.1 GCA_004322375.1 Bacteroidota bacterium | reverse complement strand
TTATTATTTCAATAAGGATGCGTTTTTAGAATATAAGGATAAATACTTCAATGGAGGAAGGAAGGGTGGAGGAAATGATATCGGAAAAAAGTATTATGAGATGATAGAGCAATCACAGTTATCCCCAAAAGAACAATCTCAAGCGAAGCGAGAGCTAACAGAAACCATCAGTCAGGTTAAAGAAGGAAAAATAGAAAGCTTTAGAATGAAAATCCGTGGATTGCACGCTTTGCCGTATGGCGGACAGGCAGGGGGGAGACTTACACAGATAGAAAATAAAGGCTTCACGATTATTAAAATCCATGGCAACTCTATTCGCAGGGATGTCATTGAGTCAACAGTGGAATCCATTAAAGGAAATATCCATCCCGCAGTCTATCCCGAATTTGTTGTTCAGGAATTCATAAAGCTTTTAACGAAAGAAAATGATATTGTTCTTGATCCATTTATGGGAGCGGGCACAACAGCCGTTGTAGCCAAACGATTGAAACGGAATTATATCGGCGTTGAAATCCATCCTGAATATATCGAGTATGCGGAGGAGAGATTGGCGGAGGTTTTTGATTATAATTTTGAATTATTTACAACGGCTTTTATTTGATTAGACTTTTAACGTCTCAGAGACATCGAAGGTCTCAATATATTGGTAACAAGCAACTTATTCCCGTACTTTAAACATCTTCATTGTTCCATCCCATTCTAATCCCCCCCCATATTTTTTCCACCACTCAGGAATTTCTTCATTTGTTAATTCTTTGAAGTTATCAGGGAGCTTGTTGTTCAGAATTTCTCTTGCATCTTCAGAGAAAATTCCTTCAGCATTTATTATTTCGATAAGAATTTGAACTGCTTCTTTCCCGCCAATAGATAAGGCTGTTCTTAGAAGTTCAAGCTGAAGCTCAGGGTCTTCTTCACTTGAGGCTTTTGTAATAAGGAGCTCTGCGGCGTTGTGATCCCCCATGACGAGAAATGTTTCAAGAACAGCGTTCCTTACGTCGTCTGATTTATCATGGATTAGCTCAGAAATTTTCGGAAACGCGTCTCGTGCTTGCGCATGTTGTAATAATGTAACTGCTGATTTGCGTACCTGCGCATCTTCATCAGTAAGCTTTTCGATAACAAGAGGAATCCACTGAGATTTATTTTCATGGAACGATTCAAGGTAGGAGAGAGCGGTTAAGCGGTCTGTTCCCATCGGGCTTGCCAGCATGTGCATCGCGTGTTCGAGCGGCTCTTCTTGATGTGCACGAAAAAAATAAACTCCGCCAAAAAAGATAATAAACACCCCAATCGCGCCTGCAAGATTTCTTGCTGCTATTAATATCTTCTCAGCATGTTTGAAATAATCATATAATCCTGCGAGGATTAATCCACATGCTAACAAAACCACAACGAGAGGACTTGTTGGCAATCCGGTATTCCACGATAGCTTCACGCCTACGAAGCTGATAATAGAACCTGCAACCCATCCGATAATCAGTCGAGTGCTGAGCTTATTAGAAAGAAGCATAGCTCCTACCGATGGTATAACAAGATAGCTAAATACAAGAAACACCCCGGCAATAGCAACTGAGCTTGTTATCACAAACCCGAACGACATATAAAACAAAAAATCCCAGAATCGCACGTTCATTCCACTTGAATCAGCTTCTTCCGGATTGATAGAAATCGCCATGAATTTCTTCCTGAAGATGAAATGAAATAAACCAACGAGCGCATAAATGATTGCTGTTTTAACGACAGTGTGAGGCTGAACCCAAAGCAATTCTCCTTTAATGATATGATCAATTTCTTGGGGACCTAACGCGCTTTTCGAGAGCATCAAAATTGTGGTCGCAAAAGTAACTGCGTACACGATGCCAATAATAGCTTCGTGAGGAACACGTTCAGCCTTCATTCTTGTAATGGAAAAGACAAAAGCTCCAAAGATTGTAAACGCCAACGAATATAAATACAACGCGTTTGCATCTTTCCCGACCTCATAACCAAGGAGAACACCGACTACGGTTCCTAACGCGGCAATCTGTGCTAGCGCTAAGTCAACAAAGATGACTTTACGTGCAATGACGTGAACGCCTAAGTAAACGTGAATTCCTGTAAGAACAAGACACGATACGAGAGGCCATATCATGGAAGAGGGGAGATAAAATAAATCAAACACTATTTATGTACCATTATGTTAATTAAAAATTCCAATGATCAAATATCAATATCCAAATAAATCCCAATATCCATGACTCTATTACTACATTTTTATTATTGAGATTAATATCTAAAGAAGAACAACTGAAAACCTCAATGTTATTGAGAGACTACGCTTATTGCAATTGGAAAATTTTCTTCCACTTGGAACAATCAGATCTAGAACTCTTTTTATAATTGCGAACCAATCGAACTCATCCCCAACCTCTTCTTCCCGCCAATGCGGGAGGGCATTATAACGTAAACTGGGCTGAAGTCCCTCTCTTTGGAAGAGAGGGATTTAGGGTGAGTTAGAGTCGGGAAAACGTATCTTTCGGTTGTGGTTGAAACAAGCGTATTATTTCTTTATATGAAAATGGAAACTATTTTTAATTGCATTAAGTCGAGGGCTGCAAAATCTTTTTAGGGTAACTTCAGTTAGTAAGTTTTCTCAAGAAGCTGCTACTAATATCTTTTCTAATAAATATGAAATTAGTTTTTCATACGTATCAACTTCAGGCGATGCGCCGACATCTATGTATGTAATCAACACTTTTGCGGAAGTTTTGCTCGCGATGTAATCTGCAGCTTCCGTAGAGTAGAAATTGTCATTAAGAATTACCCGGATGGTTTCTCTCTTGATTTGCTCCACAACATCGTCTCTGTGCTTGGGTGGTGGTGGGATGCCGGGTTTTTCTTCAAGCTCACCGACTAATTGTATTCCAAACCGGTCTGCGAAATAGACATAGGTTTTATGGTACGACATTATTTTTGCACCGTTTAATCGTTCCGCTTTTTTCATCCATCCTCCCAATTTCGATTCGAGTTTTTTCGATTTTAACCAAGAAGCCAGGTCACCATTTTTCGATTTTCGAGCGAGAATATCGCCTGCTTTTTTACCAACTGCTTTCAAAAGTTCCTCTCCGAACATTGCCTCATCAGTCCTATACTTGAATCCATCTAAATGCTCCTTAAAATATTCGCTTTTCGCCGGGTCAAGCTTCGAAAGCCGTCCCGCAATATTTTCAGCAATAATTTTAATATTCAAGGGGTCAACCCAGACATGCGGATTTCCCTGGGGATGGATATCACCCCATGCACGTGATACTTCAGTCGGCAATTCTTTTACGGGAACATTGATTGTTGCCACAAGATGCCCTGGATTGCCCGGCTGGATTTTCGGGTTGCCGGAGGCATCTATAACATTTTTTGCCCATATATCGAGGTTCAAACCGTTCTCGATAAATAAATCAACATTGTTTGCAAGTTGATTCATTCGTGGCGTCGGTGTGACATAATGCGGGTCTTGCTTTGGATTAGCAAGAGCGGTAACTTCAACCATATCACCTCCAACTTGTTCTGTAATGTACCGAAGATAATTTAATGTGGTAAGAACCTTAATTTTCGCCGGACTACTTACAGTGCTTAGAAAAATGAATGTTAGAATCCAGAAAAAAGTTTTCATAGGTAATAATTTCATGTTCAATTCCATTTCAAAGACGTTTAACAATTAACGGTTAACCCAATACGGTTCAACCGGATGTGAGCCGAAGACAAAATTAACATCAAGCAAGAATGTGCTATTAGAGTCATAATTAATCTGAGGTAACTCGCTCCAGCGTTGTTCAAAGCCAACTCTGAATCTCAGAAATTCAGTAGTGTAATAGCTTGCATAGAAGGAAAGTGCGCGGGTAATTGGTTTTTCTAATACTGGCTCCTCTAACCAATCAAACCTTGCTCCCAAATAGACTGAATAAGAAGTTTGATATTGTGCATACAGGTACCAGCCTAATGGAGTGTTTCTCACAACAAGCTGCTGCG
>SCUC01000335.1 GCA_004322375.1 Bacteroidota bacterium | reverse complement strand
CGAAATTCCGGCATGTCATCCACCACGAGCTTGTTCACGCTGTTATCAACGATATGTTCTATGGAGGCTCGCTCCAGAACATCATCGCGAACAACATCACCCTCCAGCTTCCTCTCTGGTTCAACGAAGGCATAGCAGAATACGAAGCGCTCAAGTGGGATACCAACTCCGACATGTTCCTGCGCGATGCCACTATCCACGAATACCTCCCCCCCATCATCGGGCTTAATGGCTATCTTGCCTATCGTGGCGGGCAATCGCTCTGGTACTACATCTCAACAAAATACGGTGAAGAAAAAATAGGCGACATTTTAATGCGCGTAAAATCATCACGCAGCGTTGACGAAGGCTTTCGCTCAGCAATCGGACTAAACATTAAAGAACTTTCCGAGCGATGGGAACGAGAACAAAAAGTTCTCTACTGGCCCGATATTGCTAAACGCGACGACCCCACCGATTATTCGCGCCGTCTCACAGACCACCGTGAAGATGGAAGTTTCTACAATACCAGCCCGACCCTTTCTCCTCAAGGGGATAAAATCGCATTCCTCTCAAACCGCGACGATTATTTCGACGTCTTTGTTTCCAGCACACTTGAAGGTTCTACGCCTCACAAGCTCATCAAAGGCCAGCGCACTGCCGATTTTGAAGAGCTTCACCTGCTCACTCCCGGCATGGCATGGTCGCCCGATGGCAAACGACTGGCTCTCGCGGCAAAAAGCGGAGAGCAGGATGCTATCATTATTTTTGATGTTGATTCCGAGGATGAAGAAAAGCTCGAATTCAACCTCGATGGCATCTTCTCCATTGATTGGTCGCACGATGGAACAACCCTTGCATTCTCCGGTTCTAAGAATGGTCAATCCGATATTTATATCTATAATTTGACTTCAAAGGAATTGAAGAACATCACCCATGATATCTTCAGCGATATGGACCCCGCCTGGTCGCCTGATGGAAAGTCTCTTTACTTTACTTCAGACCGCAGCGACAACCTCACGTTTTTGAAAACACAGGCTGATTTCAAGATGCAATCATACCGCGTTCGTCACACAGATTTATATAAGTTTGAGCTGAACGGAGTGGAAGCTGTTCGTCTCTCCGATACTCCTCTGGCAGATGAATCCTCCCCCGTTCCTTCTGCCGATGGGAAGCATCTCCTCTTCATTTCAGACTTGAACGGTATCAATAACATTTATGATTTGAATCTTACAACCGATTCATTGCGTCCTCTCACGAATTCTCTTACGGGAGTCTATCAGCTCTCGCTTTCTCGCGACGCGAACAAACTCGCCTATGCCTCGCTTCATAAAGGCGGATTCGATTTATTCTTGATGCGGACTCCGCTCGATAGAAAGTTGAAGGATTCAACCATTGAGCCGACTGAATTCATAAAGCGGCTTACGTACTTGCAAACATTACCCGATACTGTTGCGAAAAAGAGCGATGAGTTTCAAATATCCGACGACGTGATTGTGAAAACGGAATTGGGACAAGCTACGACTCAGCGCGACGAAAAAACGGCAATTGACCTCCGCCATTACGTCTTCGATGAGCGCTACCAGAAGCCCCCCGACGTTGGGCGGGATACTACCGATAACGTTACCGTCGCCAACAACGTGGATGAAAAGGGAAAGTATATCGTCAACAAATACAAGCTCAATTTCTCCCCCGATATAATCTACGGCGCGGCGGGCTACAACACCTTCTATGGCGTACAAGGCTCCACCGTGATGGCGTTCAGCGATATGCTCGGCAACCATCAGATTTACCTGCTCACGAACCTCTTGTTCGATTTGAAGAACAGCGATTATGCGCTTGCGTATTTCTATCTCCCCAAACGTATGGATGTTGGCATTCAAGGATTCCACAGCGCCCGGTTCGTTGCGCTTGATGACGGCAACCAAGGCGGAAGCCTCTACCGTTTCCGCAATTACGGCGTGATGGCACTTGCGCAGTACCCGCTTGATAAATTCCGCCGCCTCGATTTCAATCTCGGTTGGCTTAACGTTAGCCGCGAAAATCTTTCGTACGATAACGTGCCTACCCAGCAACGCTCGGTCATTACGCCATCCGTCAGCTACGTTCACGATAACACCCTGTGGGCAATGATTGCTCCCGGCAATGGCACCCGCTATAACCTCACGCTCATGGGCAGCCCGAAGTTTGGCGATAACTCCCTCGGCTTTTACAGCATCACGGGAGATTACAGAACATACTACAAGCTATGGCAAAATTATACCTTTGCTCTCCGCCTTGCAGGAGGCGGCAGCTTTGGACAAGACCCGCAGCGATTCATCATCGGCGGGGTGGATAATTGGATTAACAGGCAATTCGAGAACAACCGTCTCCCCATCGAAAACGCGGAAGATTACATTTTCCTCACAACAGGTATTCCGCTGCGAGGCTACAATTACGCCGCAAAGGAAGGCACAAAATACGCGCTGGCAAATCTTGAGTTCCGCTTCCCCTTCTTCGGATACGTTGTTGCCGGTCCCCTTCCCGTCTTCTTCCAGAGCCTGAACGGAGTCTTCTTCCTGGATGTTGGCGGAGCGTGGCACAACGCGAAAGACTTCAAAGCTTTCGCGAAAGATGAAAACGACAACGTCTATGCCCGCGACCTCCTTATCGGTACCGGCTACGGTCTCCGCATGATTTTCCTCGGCTTCCTCCTCAAGATGGACGTCGCCTGGACTGTTGACTTCAACTCCACCTCGCATCCGAGGTATCATTTAAGCTTGGGGGCGGATTATTAGGATTGATCAAATTTACAAATAATATTATAGATATATTCTATACAATATACCTTTTTTTGTAAAGAAATTTCAGAATTTCCAAGGACCAGAATACTATAATGAAGTAGCGCAAGCATGTATTCCTTATCATCAGTCCCTGAAGACATACCAATTAAATGATTACGTAAAACAAGTATTGTCGATATAATTTTTTCATAACTTTGCAAAGAGTTAATATCGCTTTCTTTCAAATTCAACACCTCAGAAGTATTATATAATTTATCGAACTCTCTCCATTTAACAATACTGTTCCAATCGAATTCTGATTTTGTATCGGCATCACAAACCCTAAATATTAGATCTCTCTCTAATTTTGCAATATCGATTGTAACGGGTGATTGCTTTCGTAAAGCAAAATCTATAAAAACTGGTTTACCATCACTTCTCACCAATACATTTCTCGAATTTAGGTCCCCATGAACAACCCTTGTATCAATATCCTTTCTATAGTTAAATATTTTTTCTTCGGACTTACCGCTACTTGAAATAAATTGTGAGACTCGGTTCAGCATTTGGTTGTCCAGAATCGAAGCAAGAACGTTCTTATTAAGTTTAAAAAAAGATTCAATGTATACTATTACTTTACCTTTAAAAGAATAATAATCTTTCCATACTTGAGATAGTTTTTTTATTGGATCACCATACAACTTAGTTAAATATTCAGCCAACTGTTTTGTAACTATATTTGTTTGAGCTTTTGTAATTTCTTCAGAATTTAAATAGTCTTTAAATGTTTGAGCTTCATTCTCAAACTCTAATACAATAGCAGAAAGATCGGAATAAACAATTGGTTTACTATGCAATAATTTTGGGAATGCTTCTCGAGGAAGAGGTGTTTTAATTAATTCATTATAATTACTTATTTCATCTTCAAGAATTTGACAATTACCCTTTGATATCTTTACAACCCACCATTTTGGCAACATTGTTGCCCCACTTTCGTTTTTGGACTTTGAAATAATTTTTACGACATAGCAGCCTGATCTTCCAGGAGACATATAATAAACTATTCCTTGTGAATTATCTAGACATTTTGCAATGAGGTTCCAAAAACTCAAGCTACCAAG
>SCUC01000334.1 GCA_004322375.1 Bacteroidota bacterium | reverse complement strand
CTAAGGTTCACGTACGCTTCTACGGTTTCAAATGTACGTCCCGCGTAACCTGTAATCATCGTATCTGCTTTCGCTGCAATTTCTCGCAACGTCATGCCATTCAAGGAATTCACCGCTGTATCAGCGAGGATTAAATCACCAAAACCAATCGGCGTCTTACTCAATGCTGATGCCGCAATGCTGAACTTTAAAGCGACGAGATTGGCAAATAAAACGTTATCCTGTTTCGTAGGCAAGAAGGAAGTGTGCTTCCCTACAATATTTTTTCCTTTTACATCCTTATTGAAACCCTCTGCCAGACCATCGTGGAGGTCAAATACGCCCCCTTTGAGTACTTGCAATGACTTTAGAACATCTGTTGATTTTTTGAGATAGACCCAACCGTATTTCTTGGCGCTATCTTTATTTACCTGAGCAACTCCGATCACCATGCCATTCGTTGAGTTAAACCCGCCTTGTAAGAATGTTTCTTCAAGAACGTTGATTCGGTTTGGCATCGGTAATCGTAACACATTCATGCTAAAAGTTGGATTCTTTAATTTTTTCCCAACGAAAGAACTTCCTGTCATCCACGAATAAGAGGATACTTTTTGTAACGAGCCCTTACTGCCATAACCATGGACGGTAACAACATCTCCTGAATCTAAGGTATTTAAAAATGTTAAGTTCCACTTTGTCAATGTCGAATAATACAATTTACGAAAAGACCAACGGTGAATCAATCGGTCAAAAGGATGAAAAAGAGATTACTCCTTTGGAGGGAGGCGCTACTCATCCAAATGGGAAATGGTGTTCGCTATATCCTGAAAACTTTCTGAGGCATGAGAATATCTGGCAATCTGGACACGAGTATGGAGCGCCAGTTTTTCTAATATATTATGTATGTGGCTTTTCACCGTGTATGGTGATAGATTCAGCTTTTGTGCAATTTCCTTATTGGTCATTCCGTCAGAAACCAACTCAATTACTTGCCTCTCCCGCTTTGTCATGCGTACCGATTCCATGAGTTTGGAAGAACGTTTCTCTGATCTATTGACTGCATGTTCGACAATCTGAGAGAAAAGAGAACCGGTCATGAGCGAAGGCAACACGTTGGCGCCTTGAGCGACCAATCGAATGGTTCTCAGAAAATCGTCAATTGTTGCATCCTTCAGGATAAAACCCGACACTCCGGCTTTCACGAATTGTAATATATCTCCCTGAGCAGGGGCAATGTCCATTACAATCACTTTGGCTTGAGGAAACTCCTTTGCAACGAGTTCGACCACATGCAGATTGTTTTGATTTCGCAGGCCTAAATCTAAAAGAATAAGATCGGGTTTCAATTCATGGATATTAAGGATGCTGTTCTCAGCGTTACCAGAGGCGGCAACGACATCAATATCTCCATTTTTTTTCAACATCAACGCGATCCCCTCCCGCAAAAGGCGGTTATCTTCGATAAGCAGTACTCTGATTTTTTTCAATAATATACTTTTGTCAAGCAAACCTTTAAAACCATTTCCCGGGATATGCAAAGAGTAATATGGTAAGATGAATATCTTAGATGAAATTTAGAGTTGCCGTCATAAATGGCATTTGTAAAAATATTTTGGAGTTTTTAGTTCTGTTGTTATACGTCGTATACGTTCCGCAGGGCGGTTCTCTGCGTTCCGATAAACCGCCCTTGTTCCAACACTCAACCCTTTAAATCTGTGGGGATCGCGGATTTACTGTTCCCATCTCTCTTTTCTCTCTTTGCCACTCTCTTTTCTTCCTTCGTTTTTGCCGGCTCTTTTTTTGAATTTTTTTTCCTGTTTTGACTTTTACTCATGATGGTTCTCCTGATAATATTGGTGATATGAAATAATGCTACCGTATGCTATTGGATATTTTTCTAAAATGAAATCCATAAATGGTGAATAATATTGCCAACGAAAAGAGTTGCGGCTTACGGAACAGCGACCACATAAATACTTTCCAGTAATACAATCGTTCCTCGCCCACCAAACCCAAGGTAAACATGGATTTAAACAACGCAAGAATGTAATTCGAATTAACGTGGAATACCTTCTTTTTTTTCGGTTCAAAATCTTTCATGAAGCGCATAACACGTTCATAATAATATTTCGGCGAATAGATTGTGTGAACGATTTTTTTATAGCCATCCATGAGTGTTGTTGGATTCATCCGTGGAATAAAATTGATTGAGAAGTCAGTATTGTTTCCGGTAAAATCTGCCAGCAATCTTCCTTCGTTGAGAAGTCTTTTCTGAAGTTTTGTTCCCTTCAGGGCATTTAACAATCCTACCATCGCAGTTACAATACCGCTTTCTTGAATAAAGCTCGTAAGCCTGTCGAAGATCGTATAGGGGTCATTGTCAAATCCGACAATAAATCCGGCTTGAACTTCCAATCCCGCCATTTGAATTTTTTTAACACTTTGAATCATATCGCGGTTACGGTTTTGAGTCTTATTACATTCGACAAGACTTTCTTCATTCGGGGTTTCGATCCCGATAAAAACTGCTTCAAATCCTGCTTTCACCATAAGATTCAACAGTATATCATCATCGGCAAGATTGATTGATGCTTCTGTGTTAAAGTAGAACGGGTGGTTCCTTTTTTCGTTCCATTCTGCAATTGCGGGGAGAATTTCTTTTTTCAGCTTTGCTTTGTTTCCGATAAAATTATCATCAACAAAAAACACCGGCCCTCGCCAGCCTGTGATATAGAGCGCGTCTAATTCCGC
>SCUC01000333.1 GCA_004322375.1 Bacteroidota bacterium | reverse complement strand
ATGGCATGTTGCCGTGATGAACGCAGCCACAAATGCCGGATGTCCATCAAGAATTCAACTCCATGCTCTTTCGGCGTTATGGGATACTCGTGAGCAATATGAATGATGTTGACGTTCGTGACTTCCATCTCAAAACCGCCGGGAGCGCGAGGCTCCTGCTTCACCTTTCCCGTTACGCTAAACGACGACTCCTGTGTGAGCGCATCAAAGGTGTTAAAAATTTCTTCTGAAAGATTTTGCTTCACCATGACGCACTGGAGGATGCCTGTTCCATCGCGAATTACGAGAAACCGGATTTTTCCGCTTGAACGTTTATTATATAACCAGCCGTGTATTGTTATTTCATTGCCGACATGGTGTGCAAGGTCTTCTATGTATATACGAGACATAATTCCTTTTTATTTTCTTGGATGTATGTTGTTGAAATATTTGCAGATGTTACTTAAAATCCACTTTGATTGACTCACGACTTATGCTATTCTAAAAATTCTTTGAATTTTTGCATGACATTTGTTTTTTAAGAAGATCAAGCAGCGTTTTGCCATCCTCGCATGCCAAAGGCATCCCTTTTGGAAAAGCTAGAATCCAATCATTCCTTCGGTTTCTACAGGCATTGATTGGATACCTGCTTTCGCAGGTATGACAATATGGTTAGTATGATAACAACCCTATAGTTTCAAAGTGGTACCTATTTCTGCATCTGCTATAAGTCGTGGGCTGCCGAAAACACTTTTTATTCTGCTTCTCTGTTCAATCCCCGCCACTCTTTTGAAATTCTCCGTAGTTCCCGACGCACGAGATGAATATCATCATCGAGAAAATGACGGGACGACTGCCGAGCGCGCCGGACCTCGTTTTCAACGATTTCTGCAAATACAAGGTCTTCATCAAACAGCTTTGCCTTGATTGTCACTTCGCCGCCCGGACTGATAACTTCGGAACCTCCCCAAAAATTTACGCCATCTTCATATCCCACCCTGTTGCAAAAAACAATATATGAGCTTAACAGCCGGGCATACGCTTTATGATGTTCAAGATTTTCTCTTCCCATTTCAAAGCCGGATTCTTGCGGCGCTATGCGCGTCGGACTTGCCGATATCCCGATGATCGTTGATGCTCCATCCTGAGCTAACACATAGGGGAGAGCGAGATGCCAAAAATCTTCGCAAATCAGAACTCCAATCTTCCCTACCCTGCTTTGAATTGCCGCTACGCTTTTTCCCGGGCTAAAATAGCGGAGTTCTTCAAACATGCCATACGTCGGAGGGTATATTTTCCGATGAACTGTTTTGACCGTTCCTTGCTCGATTAACAGCGCCGCGTTATATATTCCAAAATCGTCAGATTCTTCCACACATCCGGCGAGAATGGAAATCTCATGGCTTTCCTCAACAAGAGGCCTCAACAAGGCGGACGTTTCTTTGCGCAGCACGATATCCCTGTTCAGGTCTTTCACGGAATACCCGCTTAAGCTCAGTTCGGGAAACACCACAATCTCTGCTCCCCCTTCTTTCGCGCGGCGCGCATATTCCACATGCTTGATAACATTCTTTGAGATATCGCCAAGAACACTATCAATCTGAGCTACAGCAAGAGTATAGTTCATGAACAGAAGGTGAGATGAATAAAAAGGACGGTGTATGTAGTTTTCATCAAGATAAATCAATCATCTTGATATCTTTAATGTATTTGATTGTCTTATCTTCTTTCAACTGCTTCAGCTTTTCTAATTTCTCGGCGATGCGTCCGAGATTATCAGTGATAATTTTGATGTAATTCTGATAGGCTGCTGCGGACTCCTGCGACTGGAACTCAGCAGTAATGTTTTTCATATCCACAAGCGGCCGTTCCAAATCATTCACAACATTTGAGAGAAGTTCTTTCATCGCATGAAGCCGCTGTTTGCGCACTTCCTTTTGAATGAGCTGTTCTTCCAGCTTGTGCTTTTCAATAACATTAAGAATCGTTTTGGGGAGAATGGGACTCGAAATTTCTTCTTTATTCAGGTATTCCGCAACCCCCAGCTTCATCACCTTGAGCGCGATATCAAAATCCTTGCTTACAGTTAAGAACACGATAGGGAGCAACACTTTCCTTTCGCGTAAATCACTCGTAATTTCCAGCCCGTTCTTACCGGGAAGAAAATAATCCATTAAAATAACGTCGAGTTGAGGGTTCGATTCAATTTCCGCCAGCGCTGTTTGGTAATTTTCTTTCCAGACAATGGAGAATTTATCTTTTTCATATCTCTGAAGATTTAATTCCGTTA
>SCUC01000332.1 GCA_004322375.1 Bacteroidota bacterium | reverse complement strand
CGGAAAACATAACCCTCTATCAAATTGTTGAAGCTGTGGATGGAGTAGGAATGTTTAAGGGTTGTCTTCTCGGTTTTGAAGAATGCGGTAATGAAAACCCTTGCGCGCTTCATGAACATTGGAAAACGATGAGGGAAGAATTGCAAAGGTTGCTTGTCTCACAAAGCATTCTTCAAATGGCGGGAAAGACGAAAAAGCCTCAATACAGCAATAAAACGTAACTACATGCTTCCATACAGGGAAGAGGGCAATTTGGCATAGAAATTGGACTAAATTGTATGAATTGACTTGAAAAAGTCCTTTTATCCAAAAATTATCAAACAATGGGTAACAGTTTTTTCAAAGTTGAGAAAATATCAGAAAACCTGTATGAAAATTGAAAATTTAGATCCTGTGAGACTGAACTTCCAGCAAATGAGTCCTATTTCGGGGACTATTGATCAAGAACGTATCCCTGAAAAATCATTCTCCGTGAGTTCTACCTATGAAAGCGGTAGAATAAAAATCAAAAAACTTGTCCCTGAGTTGCGCAAACCGAAAATCAATTTCAATCTTGAACCTCGATGGTATAAGCGTGTTCTTTGGCGTTTGAAAGCCGATTCTCAATTTCTCCGTTCAACAGTGCAGTTTGCATTTATTCTGCTTTGCGTCTGGATAGGCATCGAATTTTACTTATTCATGAAATGGGGATTGTCGAATGGAGCGACAACGTTTTCAGAACGCCCGCCGGGCGCGGAGGGATTCCTCCCGATAAGCGCGTTGATGAGCCTGAAATACTGGCTGCAAACGGGAATAATAAATGATGTGCATCCTTCCGGTTTATTTATTTTTATTGCCATCGTCGCGGTGGGCTTGCTTCTGAAGAAAGCGTTTTGCAGCTGGCTTTGTCCTATCGGCACATTAAGCGAATCGCTCTGGATGCTCGGGAAAAAATTGTTCGGAAAGAATATTGTCGTTACGAAATGGCTTGATTACCCGCTTCGCGCATTAAAATATCTCCTGCTGTTTTTCTTTGCCTATTCGATCTCGCAGATGACTGTGCCGGACCTCCAAGCATTTATTTACAGTCCGTATAACAAGATGGCGGATGTAAAGATGTATCAGTTTTTCGCGAATATTACATCGTTCTCACTCTGGACGATTATCATCTTAATGGTTTTCTCCGTCTTTATCAAGAATTTTTGGTGCCGCTACTTGTGTCCCTATGGCGCGTTGCTCGGAGCATTGAGCTGGCTAAGCCCGTTTAAGATTACGCGTAACAAGGCGACGTGCATTGACTGCGAGCTTTGCACAAAAGCATGTCCTTCCAACATCAAGGTTCATAAGGTTGGCAAAGTATGGAGTGACGAGTGCATGAATTGTCTTGCCTGTGTTGAATCCTGCCCGGTAAAAAATACGTTAGATATACGGGCTTCCTTTACGAAAACGCAGATTCCCAATTGGGTGTTCGGCGGCCTGGTTGTAGGTATTTTTGTTGCAATTACCGGTCTTGCAATGATTACCGGCAACTGGCAAAACGGCATCACGAAGGAAGAATATCTCAAACGATTCCCTCAAATTGAAACGCCGATGTACCAGCACAACCGGGGAGAAGTTCCGCAATACGGACCGCAGGACTAAACGACTGCCATGAACACCGTTTCACAATTTTACGATTCTCTTGCACCGGACTATGACCTGATGACAGATTTCAACAGCCGGTTTCAAAAAGAACAGCCAATATTCAGACAACTTCTCCGTCAATATAACATTCATAGTGCGCTGGATGCGGGTTGCGGTACAGGGTTTCATTCTCTGTTGCTGGCAAGCCTCGGCGTTGACGTAACTGCTGTTGACGTTTCAAAAGAAATGGTAAGAACGTTGCAGCAGCGAGCTGGTGAACTGCAGGTCACTATCAGCTCGATGCAGGCGAGCTTTGACGAATTGCCCGGTATCGTGCAAAAGAAATTTGACGCCGTATTTTGTCTCGGTAATACTCTTGCGCATCTTCTCACGGAAGATTCATTGATGCAAACGTTCAAGAATTTCAAGCTGTTGTTGCACGAGAATGGTACGTTGATTTTCCAGACACTGAATTATCATCGTATTGTACAGACGGAAGAACGAATTCAAAACGTGAAGGAGCGGGACAATAAAATATTCATAAGGTTTTATGATTTTTTAGAGACAACTGTAGCCTTTAATATACTTACGCTTGAGCGAAAGAAAGGCGGGATTCTTCACCGCCTGCAAACGACAGAGCTGAGGCCTCTTAGTCATGGCGAGGCGTTAGAGATGCTGCAAACAGCGGGGTTTCGGGATATCAATGTTTATGGTTCCCTGGAGCTAACTCCGTTTGATATAGAATCATCGCACGACCTTATTGTTTGCGCAAGGTAAGCAAAACATTTTATTAACATCATTATTAACAAGGATACCAATCAATGAGCGATATGAAAGTAACCAACTACTATGAAGCCGACCACGACAGGTTGGATGAATTATTCAAGCAGTTCCAGCAACTGAAGAGACAGGATATGCCGAAAGCGCGTGAGCTATTTACGATGTTCCGTTCCGGACTGCTTCGGCATATTATCTGGGAGGAGGAAATTTTGTTCCCGCTGTTCGAGCAGAAAACGGGAATGTACCAGTCGGGTCCTACGGAAGTGATGAGAATGGAGCATAGGATTATCAAGAAGCATCTTGAAACGATTTATACCAAAGCGAAGGCAGACGATCCTTCCACGGATGAAGATGAACAGCTGTTGTTGAACACGCTCGTCGCTCACAATCATAAGGAGGAGCAAATTCTCTATCCGGCAATTGACCGCTCGTTAACGAACGGTGAGGTAAGTTCCGTATTTACAACTATGGAGAAGGTGCCGGAAGAACGGTACAAATGACATTATGAGCGTTAGTAGGACAACTTGACAAGTTGTCCTACAAGAGTTATCCTACATGGTTTTGACATAACTCCATTTCCATTCGTTCCATTGTTTAACCAGGCGGGCTTTGACAGGATTTTCTAAGACATAATTGATGATTCTGTGCAGTTCCCATTCATCTCTAACGATATGGTCGTAGCTTTCATGTTGCCAGAAGCTGCCATTGCGGCAAAGAATCTTATTACCTTCACGGGCGGTAAAGCGCTTGAGTGAGAATAATATAGGAGATAACAGATGACCGAATTTTCCTTTATACTGATGAGAGTACTCGCCTACGGAGAACACCAGATGAACATGATTCGGCATAATACAAAAGCAGAGGAGATTGTATTCTTTTCCGTCGTGATAGTGCAACGCATCTGATACAATTCTCGCAATCCGTGAATCTTTCAACCAAACATTACCGTAGGATGCTCCATCTAACAGGCTGTCAAATTTTCCAAAATATCGTTTACGCTGTTGCGCGATAGCGAGCACCCTTTTGTCAGTATCTTCTATTGTGCTTCTGAGTGAATGCTCGGCTAGGGCTTGTTCCTCCTTAAGACGAAGTATAGTTTCGTGTGGCACGGAGCTTGCTAAACGAAAGGTAATAAAAAACGTTGAGTGTTCAGGCTGGATATGGGGAAGGTTGCGACGAAAAAATACTGTTTGGTCATTCATAATCTATTCCGTAGGACAACTTGACAAGTTGTCTTACATACGTTGTCCTACATAAGGTTATGCTAACGCTTCCATCACCGTTTTTTCGAGTTCTTCTTTCGTGTAGGGTTTCACTAAGTACGCTTTTGCGCCTAATTGTTTCGCGCTTTTAATGAAGTATTGGTCTCCCATGCCGCTGACAAACACAAACGGAACGGATTTTACCGCTTCGCCATATACTCCTTGCTGAATATTTTCAAAGAATGTAAATCCGCCCGTTCCCGGCAAGCCTACGTCGGATAAGATGACATCGGGAGTTTGCTGGTGCAGCACCGCTCCAGCTTTCTCGACAGAATCTGCCGTCAGCACGCTGGTATATGTTTCTTCGAGGAGCAGCGCAGTTGCGCTCAGCATCGCGGGTTCATCGTCCACGACAAGAATAACAGCTGTTTCATCGGGCATGCCGAGATCGCGCTTTACTTTCCGAACGAGAATTTTATGCTCATCTTCCGAGATGCTATACAGCGATTTCAATTTTGATAGCGCTTCATCATAGGAAGTCGTTTGCGGCTGCTGTCCGAGGATGTCGCGAACTTCCTGGGTATAGGCATCTGCCCGCGCTGCGCGCTCAACTTCGAGATGTTCCTCCTCGGTGAGCATCAGGGTTGCGCGCATGGTAGCGG
>SCUC01000331.1 GCA_004322375.1 Bacteroidota bacterium | reverse complement strand
GCGCGAAATTGATGCCGTGGGTGGCGAGATGGGAAAAATTGCAGATGCAACGGGAATTCAGTTCAGAATGCTTAATAAATCAAAAGGTCCTGCCGTTTGGTCTCCGCGCTGCCAAAATGACAGAGATTGGTACTCTGTCGAAGCTATTCGTAGGGTGGAATCTCAGGAAAACCTCACTATTATAGAAGGAACATTAATGGAAATAGTTGTAGAGGAGCTATCAAATAGTGAAAGGAATGGAATAAAAGGTGTTATCCTTAATGAGAATCTACAAATAAAGGCAAAAGCTGTTATTCTTTCTGCCGGCACTTTCCTAAGAGGTTTGCTTCATACAGGATTGAGCAATAGGCAAGGTGGTAGATATGGTGAGCAAGCGGCAAACTACGTTACAGAAAACCTGCTTAAATTAGGTTTTGTAAATGGTAGATTAAAGACTGGCACCCCTCCAAGAGTAGATAGCCGAACTATCAATTATAATGTTACGGAAGAACAGGGAAGCGATGCGCCTCCTATGCCATTTTCCTTTGAAAATGAGCAAATAACGAATAAGTTGATACCGATGTTCTTAACCTATACAAGCCCAAAAACGCACGAAATTCTCAGGAAAGGGTTTGAGCAATCGCCTATGTTCACGGGGAGAATCCAGGGGGTAGGTCCTCGGTATTGTCCATCAATCGAGGACAAAATCGTCAGATTCTCAGAGAAGGAACGTCACCAGATATTCTTAGAGCCGGAAGGATATAACACGCATGTTGTCTATGTCAATGGTTTTTCGACAAGCCTGTCTGAAGATATTCAATACGAAGGGTTACGTTCTATAGTAGGTTTGGAAAATGTAAAGATGCTGAGACCGGGCTATGCAGTGGAGTACGATTATTTTCCGCCACATCAATTAAAGCCATCAATGGAGACGAAGCTGGTTGATGGTCTGTTTTTTGCGGGACAAATATGTGGTACTTCAGGCTATGAAGAAGCTGCCGGACAAGGATTGATAGCAGGCATTAATGCAGCACTCAAAGTGAAGAAGGAAGAACCATTTACTCTCAAGCGTTCAGAATCTTATATTGGTGTAATGATTGATGACCTTATCAATAAAAGCACGGAAGAGCCATACAGAATGTTCACATCCCGCGCTGAGTACCGCCTTTTGTTACGCCAGGATAATGCTGATAGAAGGTTGACTAGATACGGGCATCGTTTAGGAATTATTTCAGATAAATTATTGAAAAGATTAAATTTAAAAGAGGAATTGATAAAAAAAGGAGAGAAATTTATTGAAAACGAATCTGTATCACCTGATTTAATAAATATGCTGATTCGAGAACGCGGCGGGAATGAAATAACACAAAAGGAAAAAATGGCTTCGCTGCTTCGTCGTCCCGAAATTCGGTTGGTGGAATTGCTTTCTCTCTCTGAATCAAATAGTAATAGTTTTGTCGGGGCGATGAAAGAATTGCAATCAGCAAAGCTGCGAGACGAAATCATCGAGCAAATAGAGATAAAGACAAAATACGAAGGTTACATCAAGAGGCAACAAGTAGAAGTGGAGAAATTTGAGCGCATCGAGGAGAAATTTATCCCGGAAGATTTTGATTATTTGAAGGTCAAAGCGCTTTCATCCGAAGGTAGAGAAAAGCTTATGAAAGTAAGACCGGTATCGTTGGGGCAGGCATCGCGCATTAGCGGCGTAACGCCCTCGGATGTTTCGGTGCTGATGGTGTATGTTGGAAGATGATAAGCATTTTAGATTTTCGAATTTCGATTTTAGATTAACTTTTTTTACATATTGAAATAGATTCAAGTTTTTTCTGTATAAAAGGAAAAGAATGAAGTTTAGTGAGCGGAAAGGGTATAAAGTACCATCTAAGGTTATTCAAAAAGAAGGAATAACGGACGAGTTGCGTAATTCATTATGGAGTCTACTGCATAATAATTTTTTTGATAAGGAAAATTTGAGAGATTTTAGTTTTAATCTGTGGTTAGACTTTTTTAAAAAGCCTGTTGATGAAATACCGTACTATGACCATGAGCGCTTAACTATAATTCGATCTTACTACTTTAAATGTCGTTGGTTTGAAGTGTATGATTTTGTAGAATTTGTCTTAAATTATTTCAAAGATACTTATGCAAATAATTATGTTAATGAAATATTAGAACGCGAACTATCGGGCTTTCGTTTTGTAGCAAAGGGATTTACAGATATTACTGATAGTCAAGAAATAGCCTTACTCGATGCAGTACTATCTGACAATGACCACCCATCGGTACGAGCACACCTTAATAGAGCATTAGAACTCTTAAGCGATCGAAAGAATCCGGATTATAGAAATTCTATCAAAGAGTCTATTTCAGCGGTTGAGAGTTTAGCTCAAATAATATCGTGCAAACCCAAGGCTACGTTAGCTGATGCGCTTAAGGTATTGGAAAAGAGTAATAAACTTCATCCTGCTTTGAAAGAAGGTTACTCAAAAATCTATGGTTATACAAGCGATGAAGGAGGAATAAGACATGCAATGCTAGAAGAACCTAATTTAAGCGCATCAGACGCTAAATTCTTTCTCTTATCTTGTACTTCTTTTATCAACTATTTGAAATCCAAGATATAGCTAGTGAACAAACTACAATTCGATAGCATCGTAAAGAAAAATGGCTTCTCCATCGGGGAACGGGAGTATGCGTTGCTTTCAAAGTTCGTTGAGCTGATTATTGAATGGAACGCGAAAATCAATCTCATCTCAAGAAAGGATGTGGAGAATATCTGGCAGAGGCATCTGCTCGGCTCGTTGGCGATGTTGTTCAACTTTCAGCTTAAGGAAAACGCGAACGTTGTTGATGTTGGAACGGGGGGCGGATTTCCCGGAATCCCGCTCGCGATTTGCTTGCCCGATGTTTCCTTCACACTTGTTGATTCGATTCAGAAAAAAGTGAACGTTGTTACGGATATCATTGAGAAACTTCAACTTCATAATGCGAAAGTTCTCTGCGGCAGAGCGGAAGAGCTAAACATGAAAGCGGTGCATAACAGAAAATTCGATTATGTAACTGCACGCGCAGTTGCGCCAATTACAGACGTTATCGGTTGGACGAAAATGTTTTTGAGAACCGTACCCCCCACCTCATCTGTCATTCTGAGCCCCCGATTTATCGGGGGCGAAGAATCTCAAAAGCGACAAGGAGTGGAGATTCTTCACTTCGTTCAGAATGACAAGATAGGCATTGCGCCCGGTGCAATAATTATTTTCAAAGGTGGAGATGTTACCCCGGAAATTCAGCAAGCGCGCATTAAGTACAAGCCGAAATCCATTGAAACACTTCCACTCGTTATTGATGGAATTGACCCGGCAGAATTTTCAGAAAAAAAACTTGTTATCGTGAGACCATGAAAACCAGAACGAACACAAATTTAACCCATGTTTCCCCTCTCCCTCCGGGAGAGGGGCTAGGGGTGAGGGGAGTGAGGGGGCTGAGAGAAACCCTTGCACGCCTTACCACAGAGCAGCGTAACGAATCCAGCATGACGATTGACACGTCGGGCGCGGAAGATATTCTACGCGTTATCAACAACGAGGACAAAAAAGTAGCCGGAGCGGTTGAGAAAGAAATTCCATACATCGCTAAGGCGGTTGACATCATTGTTGACAGCTTTAATCGCGGCGGGAGGTTGATTTATGTCGGCGCTGGAACGAGCGGACGTTTAGGAATTTTAGATGCTTCCGAGTGTCCCCCGACGTATGGAACAGACCCGGATATGGTTCAAGGAATTATTGCGGGTGGAAAGAAAGCAGTGTTTCGCTCGCAAGAGGGAGTTGAGGATAAGGAACATCAAGCAGTGAAAGACCTTCAAAAGATCAAGCTTACAAAAAAAGATGTCGTTTGCGGAGTTGCGGCAAGCATGAGAACACCCTATGTTGTAGCTGCAATCTGCGTGGCAAAACGGTGCGGCGCAAAGACGTTGTATGTGACCACCAACCCGCGCTCTCTTTTAGAGAATCCGGAGTTCTCCCGGCTCAGGAAATGTTTGGATGTCGCGATTTGCCCTGAAGTGGGTCCCGAAGTAATAATGGGTTCTACCCGGATGAAAGCCGGTACAGCGCAAAAGCTCGTGCTGAATATGCTCACAACCGCTTCCATGATTCGGCTTGGAAAAGTATATGAGAATATGATGGTTGACCTGAAGCTGAACAGCAAGAAGCTTGAAGAGCGCGCCAAACGCGTAGTAATGCTCGCCACTGGCGTTGATTACGATACTGCCGTAGAAACATTAGAGCAAGCCGATGGTCATGTGAAAACTGCAATTGTGATGCTGAAGAATGATATCTCCCGTACACAAGCGCGAAAGCTATTGAAGAAAGCAAATGGGTTTGTGAGAAAGGCAACAAAACAGCCCACGACTTAAGTCGTGAGCTGTAAGGTTATGTATTAAGTAAGAAAACTTTATGAAACAGAACTCCATATCATTAGACTCTGAAATTTTTCCTCCCTTCAATGGTTTCCCAAAAGAAGGATTAACCTTCCTCAAGCAATTGAAGAAGAACAACAACCGCGAGTGGTTTGCCGAGCACAAGCAAGAGTATGAGGATAATGTGAAATTCCCGATGCAATGCCTGATTGCCTCCCTGAAAGAGCCAATTGAGAAATTCGCTCCGGAAATTGACGCTAATCCCAAGAAGAGCATCTTCCGTATTTACCGCGACATACGGTTCAGCAAGAACAAGGAGCCGTACAAAACTCACGTTGCCGCGGTGCTTCACCTGAAAGGACATTGGGAAACGAGCGCGGGATATTATGTCCACGTTGAACCGGGCGGCATTTACCTTGGCGGGGGAATTTACATGCCCGATGCAGAACAGTTGAAAAATATTCGCTCTGCAATTGCCAATCGTTCTAAGGATTTTCTTGCCGTTATTGAAAGCAAGTCGTTTAAAAAATTGTTTGGAAAAATAGAGGGCGAAAAGCTGCAGCGCGCTCCGCTCGGCTACGCGCCCGAACACCCGATGGTCGAGTTTCTGAAGCATAAGCAATTTTACACGGGAGTTGAATGGAGAGAGGAAAAGTGTTACTCAAAGAAATTTGTCGGCGAGATAGCGAAGGTGTACAAGGAGCTGTATCCCTTTATCCGCTTTTTGAATGAAGCGGTTGAGAAGATATAATTGGCTCGAATAACCTTGTCCCAACGGGATGCCTTCGGCACGAAGGTTATCAAGTAAATACAAAATGACGATTACATTACAAATATACTTGTTACGATGAGTAAAACCTTCCATGCCTGCGGCAGGCAGGCGCAAGGTTACAGTCATTGCGTCTTGTTTACAACTCGTAGAGCGTGAGAAATAATATTAAGAAAATCGTTTTCTTTACTGCAGGCACACTCTCGGTCATGTTGGGGCTTATTGGTATTGTTGTGCCGTTGCTGCCTACGGTTCCCTTTTTGCTGCTTGCCGCCTATCTCTATGCTAAAAGCTCGGAGCGCTACCACCACTGGCTGATGCACCACCCCTGGTTCGGAGCAATTCTCACAAACTACAACGAGGGCAAGGGACTTCCCTTGAATGTGAGAGTCTATTCAGCGCTATTTTTATGGGCAACCATCGGTATATCTATTCTTTTTCTTGTTGAAAGCATGATTATCAAGCTCATCATGCTCGCGGTAGCAATTGGCGTAACCGTGCATTTGATGATGATGAAGGGGAAATAGAGCAGGTTGTCGGCTGTCTGGAAACCCGAATTTACTCAATATGCTGAGTAATTTATCTCAGTGTATTGAGTAATTTTTTAATATCATCCCGATGCAATGCTCCTTGTCGGCGGCGATGAAATACCGATTGAGAAGTTTCTCTCTATGCCGGTTGTAGAGTGGTTTAGATGAGGAAGAGAGGGAGTGTATTAGAATTATGTCGCCCATTCAGGGTTTCATAGTAATTTTTTCCGAACGATACTACTACAATAGTACCGTCCCTTGGGGGATTGACTGATTAATAACCCCATCGGG
Organism: Bacteroidota bacterium; assembly: GCA_004322375.1. Classification (GTDB taxonomy): domain Bacteria; phylum Bacteroidota; class Ignavibacteria; order UBA10030; family SZUA-254; genus FW602-bin19. The sequence goes on along the minus strand of SCUC01000331.1, from coordinate 4,394 downwards.
GTGGTAGTAATATAGCTCTGGGTAAAAGCCATAGGGAAAACCCCGAAGGGGTGATAGAGTTCGTTCTCAATATCATTAAAGCAACGTTTTGTAGAACAATTTATTTCTATGAGCCAACTCCCAGCGCGTTCACAATCAATGTTGCTACTTCATCCGGCTTATCGAGCATGGCGAAATGACGCGCGCCTTCGATTTCATGGACACGGATTTTCGGAGAGCTTTGCAGGAAATTTTTATTTTCAACTGAAAATTTAATATCGTCTTTGCTACCGCGAACGTAATGTACCTGAGTTTCAGTTTCTACCAAACGTTTTGCCAGGTTCTTGTGCATGTCAATATTATCAAAATATCCGAGCAGGGTTTTTCTTCCAACGTCGCGGGGAATTTTTTTACCATCCCGGACAACGGATGCGAGAGAGGTTGTATCATCGAAGTATGGCTTGAAGATGGAGTCCATCATCATGTACGTTACCCACCACATAATTCCGCTCAGCAACGGCTTTCTGCTGAATGAATCCAACATCAACAACTCTTTTGTCTCAGAATCTCTTGTGAGGGAGGGAGAGATGAGGAACAGCATTCCTTTATATGTTTTACGGGCTGCAACTTCGATAAGAACATTCGCGGCAAAGCTGTGGCCCAGAATTAAATCCACCTTTTCTTCAGCGGCAATTTTTTCAAACTGAGCGGCGAAGCTTTCAATTGAAAAATTAAAGTCGGCCGGAACGGGAAGTCCTTTGAAGCCTGGTGGATTTCCCGCAATGACGTGTATTCCGTTGCTCGCTAGAATGTCTGATTCCAATAGCTTTTGAAATACGAGGTCAGAGCCTTGCAAGCCGGGTAATAATAATATTTTATAGTTAGGTTGGTTGGGTTTATTTTCTACAAGCAGCCACCCGTTGTATTCTCGTTGTGTTAACATAATTATCTCCGTAAAAAAATATTGTAAATAACTCAAGATGACGTTTTTAATGAATTACACATTTAAAACCGATGGACCGATTTCATTTGGTGATTTTCGTTTAGCCCACGATTTAAGTCGTGGGCTGCTAATGCTAATTATTGAAGTCGTTTTTACGACTTCTTGAATAAGTCAACTTGAATAGATTATTTAATGACGGATAATACGAGTCGTTTCTCAGGCGCAGGGTGATTCTGCATAAAAAGAAAAAACTCAATTATCCTGCACACGCGAGACAATAGAGTTTCTCAGAAAAGTAAACGCCGATTCATCGAAACATTCTTGTCTCGATATCGGGTAATGGCACATCACGCATTGCCCAATAAATTATCAATGAACAATATTTGCATGATATACTGACGGGTAATGTGGGAAATTCTTAGTAGAAAAGCAAAGAACGTTATCCAGCAAGTTGCAATTTCGATAATTGATTGCCTACGGCTCAAATCGTACTCTCTATTTTATTCCCATTGTAGCTTGCTTAAATTGAAGCGAGTTGTTATCATTAGCTTAATCAACCATTATCTCTATCATGCACAAGCTGTTCCTTATTCTTTTCATTGTTGCTTTTTGTTTCTCTCCTGCAAGGAGCCAGGAGGGCGTTCAACAATTGTTTGATTTAGGCAGGGTGTTGTACGGACAAAAGAATTACCCCGCCGCCATCGAAGCATACAACAAAGCGTTACAGTTGAGACCGAATGAGCCCAACATCTATTATAATCTTGGACTTTGTTATTATAGCGACAGCGCGTATGACGAGGCAATGACGGCATTTGAAAAGGCAATCGAGCTGAAACCAAATCATCCCAACGCGTTGTATAATCTGGGTCTTACCTATTTCAAGAAAAAAAGATACGATGATGCAATAACATCGTTCAACAAATCGCTGGCGTTAGAGCCGAACGATAGCAGCGCATGGATTAACGTTGCGCATGCTTATTACAATAAAGGAAAATACGAACAAGCAGTTGCTTCCTATACGAGAGCTATCGAGCTAACATCAAATAATGTAAAACTGCTCTACGACCTGGGGATGGCTTATTACTATCAGGGCAAGCTCGAAGACGCAAAATCCACATACAAAAAAGCGTTTGCGCTCAATCCTTCGGACACCGCTTCGATGTATTCTGTTGGGCTTGCTTACAATACCAGGGGAAATTATGATGATGCGATACCATGGTTCAATAAGCTGATACCGTTGCAGAAGAATGATGCCAGCGCGTTCTATAACCTTGGCGTTGCGTATTCAGGAAAAGAACAAAAAGCCAAAGCGCGGGAATACTACTTGAAAGCAATCAAGGCAGAGCCGGATTACGTAGAAGCATACCGTCGGCTTGGCAGCATGTACCGTCAGGAGAAAAACTACCGTAAAGAGCGCGAGTATTACATGCAAGCGATTAAAGCGCTGCCCGGCTATGCGGAAGGGTATTATGAAATAGGCGATAGCTATTATGAAGAGAAAAACTACGCAAAGGCAAAAGAATATTTTAAGAAAGCGATTGAAATCCAGCCTGCATACACTCTGCCTTATTACAGTCTTGCGGTGATTTATTCTATCAAGGAAAAGCCGGATGAAATTGTGGAACTCTACAAAAAGCTCACCGGGGTTGTTCCGACTGATGGCGGGGCGTTTCAATCTCTTGCTTCTGCGTATGAATCTGTCGGAAGATATGACGAGGCAATAGAGGCATATACTAAATCTATTGAATTAGATTCAAGCAACGCATTTATTATTTCTTCTCTCAGCAGGCTCTATGAAGATAAGCAAAATTACCCTGCCGTCGTTGAGGCATTGACAAAAGCAGTACGAGTATATGAAAAGGATTTCGATGGCTACAAAAACGATACAATGATGCAGATAGGATACGCAGGTTTTTTCTCTGCTCTCGGTAACGCACAGTACAACCTCCGAAACTTAGATGAAGCGATTAACGCATATAAAAAATCTGTTGAGGTATATCCCGATTGGCAAGTATATTACCGTCTCGGGAAAATATACGGCGAAGCAAAGAACGATACCGCAGCAATAGAAGCGTTCAAGAAAGTTATCGAAATGGCTCCAGAGTATTCTCCCGTATATTTCGCTCTCGGTCTTTCGTATGATAATGCGCGCAATTACAGGCAGGCGATAGAATATTACACAAAATCAATCGAGTTTTATCCTGATGCTGAAACAACATACCATTATCTGGGGCTCGCTTATTATTTTCACAGCGACTATGCCGAAGCGGAGAAAGCATTTAAGAAAGCGGTAGAATTGCAGCCGGGGATGGAAGCCTCACATTTTATGCTCGGTACGGTGTATTCAATACTTCATCGTTATTCCGAATCGGTTGCTTCTTACAAAAACGCGCTTCAATTAACACCTGAAATTCGGACATATTATGAGCTTGGCAATGCCCTGCGCCTGAATGGAAATTATGACGAAGCTATTGATACATTACAAAACGCGCTTGCGCTCAAACCCGATTTTCCCGATGAGTATTTTATCGAGCTTGGCTTAGCCTACGCCGGAAACAAGAGCTATAATGACGCGATTACATGGTTCATGAAAGCATTAGAATCAGATTCCACCAATGTATCGGCACTTTTCAATCTTGCCGATGCGTACGATAGCGCGGGCAGCTATACCCGCGCGATCGAAGTGTATGAAAAGATAGAGCAAATCGTCCCGGATTTTACAGATTTCAATGCGTTCTATTACAAGTTCGGCGGGATCTACGGGAAGCTTGGCAAACGTGATATGCAAATCGAGTGCTACAAAAAAGCCGCCCGCCTGGGGCATATTGAATCTCAAGAATGGCTGAAGAGGAACGGGGAGGAGTGGTGAGAGTCAGGTAACAGGTGGTAGGTGATAGGTTATAGGTATTTTTTTTGGGGGGAACTTGAACATTCTCTACAAGCTGTAAGCCATGACCGAAAGTGAGTCATCTATTACGATGAGGAGAGTGGGAGAGAAGAAAAGTAGATGAGTGGCGCATCTATGCAGATACGGAGGAAAACAGAAGGATGCTAAACGTAATGTGAAGGATATTCATTTGGGATTATTGGTATTATTGTAAATATCTCCATCTTGTCTCCTGCATCCTACATCTTACATCCTGAATCGTCTCTTTTGCTTCTCCTCCCTTTTTTTCCGACCTTACTGTATATATAGTCCAGGTAATCCAATTACCATTTTTTAATTTTTCCTTTTGAATTTTGCATTGTTTACGCGTGCCAATTGAAATAGCGGGGACGCTTCCCGCATATATAAGCGTAGCGGTTCCGGTGGCGGTGGATAAGCTCTTTTCGTATTACGTGCCGCCGGAGTTTCAGCCGTTTATCCAGAAAGGGATGCGGGTAACCGTTCCGTTCGGCAGGCGGACTCTGCCCGGTATCGTCATCGAAACCATGCAGCAAGCGCCCATGCCGAACCTGAGAACAATTGCAG
>SCUC01000330.1 GCA_004322375.1 Bacteroidota bacterium | reverse complement strand
TGATACAAAGCGGGCGCACATTAATTTTTATTATCGGAGGCATTGCAGTTACCGTTCTTCCGTGGCAATGGGTCTTTTTCATTCCTTCCGGTATTATGTTGTTCATGGGATTTCTTACATATCGCGTTGTTCAGGATTCGCCGGAAGATGCCGGTCATAAATCATTCGATACTCAAGATGCGACAAGTGGCGATACGGAAAAAGTCAATCTCAAATACCTTTTCAAAAAAGTTTTCACAAATCCTATTACGATTACCATTGCCGCCGCGGAGTTTTGTACGGGTTTTGTCCGTCATGGGTTCGAACAATGGTTTCCGAGATACATGCAGGAAGTTCAAAATCTGTCTCTGGAATCTGCTGTTTTCCAAAAGGGAGCGTTAAGCGTTGTTGTTGCAGGAATTCTCGGAGCATTCGCCGCGGGAACAATATCGGATTGGGTGTTTCGTTCACGCCGCACCCCTGTTGCTTTTTTTGGATATTTGCTGCAAGTAGGTTGCCTGTACGTTGTATGGCAGGTGCAAAGTATAGATTTAGTGATTATCGCCTTTGTAGTCAACTCGTTTGCCATAAGTGTTGTTCATTCTATGTTATCGGGAACGGCATCCATGGATTTCGGTGGTAAAAAAGCGGCAGCATCTGCAACTGGGATGTTTGACGGGATGCAATATATCGGCGGAGCCGCAGTTGGCTCCGGTATGGGGTGGATGCTGGAAACATTCGGCTGGACTGTTTGGGGTCCAAGCATGATAGGCTTTGCTGTTATTGGCGCTATACTTATGATGTTTCTTTGGAATGTCGTTCCCGCATCATCGAAGCCAAAACTAGCTATTGCCAACCCAACGAAACATAACACTGTACAAGAGATCGTGTAACGTTATTCAAAAAAAATCCCGCGCACATACTGTACGCGGGATTGTAAAACTAAAAAAGCTGTCCTTATCGGACTAAAAGCATCTTTTTGATGTCCGTAAACGTTTTGCCTGAGCTAAAGGATGGATTACCCGCCTGCAAGCGATAGAAATACACACCCGAAGGAAGCGAACTTGCATCAAACTCTACAGTTTGTCTTCCAGCGTCCTGCATCCCATCAACAAGAGTTGCCACTTCTCTTCCCAGTACATCGTAAACCTTCAACGTGACATAACTGGAAACAGGAATCTGAAAACTGAACACTGTCGTCGGGTTGAACGGATTGGGATAATTTTGCGAAAGTGAGTATTCCTTTACTTCAAAATCCCGGTCGTCAAAATAATCATCCGCCTCTTTACTGAATGTCACCGAATCAATCGGGTTCGGATTGGGAGCCGCCTCAGATACTTCTATCATTGTAGAGATACCTTTGACTGTAATAGGATCAATTTCACTTAATTTCGTTTTTATCGAATTGAAAAGTTCTCGGCTCTCGGCAAATCTCTTTTGTGACAGTAACGATGATAGTTTCTGGTATTGGAAATATGACCATAATGAGTTATCGTTTTCCCCCTGCAACAAAGAATCGGCAAGAGCATACGCTGTTTTCACTCTTTTGTTCCTGACATGCGAATTCATCCGCTGTATTCTTGCCGCTTTTCTCAGTTCAGAGGAATGGGCGTTCCTTTCAACATAGCGTACAACCTGACCCCAGGTCGCGCTTAGCTGCGAAGCGTATTTAGGATATAACAACGCTAACTGATTAAATCCTTGCAAAACTGAATCATGCACCGTTGGGCGAACAGTGCTATTGATAACTAAACGTAATAACGTTCTTGCCCACATAAATTCAATTGCGCTATCGTCAAATTCACTCGTAGCTATTGGAGTGGACTTCCCGGGATAGAGCGATGGAACGGTAAGCGGAGGTTCAACATGCTCACAATTTGGATACAATCGGCTCACGTTGCCATAGAAGTGACTTGCCAGAGGCGGGCATTGCCATGCCCATTTCACAAAATCAGCATAGACGGTTTTGTTTGAAACATAATTTTTAATCCTGTATCCGGGCAAGCTGTCATCAATGTAATTATCCAAGCCAATATCCGTCGTACAATAAATAGGGGTGCAGCCGGGGTCAGGCGCAAGAGCGAAAATTCCATCCTGAACCGGCGAGCGCTTGGTAATGCACTCTTCCTCATTTTCATACCCGCAAACGTAGGTGAGTTTTCTTCCAAGTTGCACAAAGCCGCCGTTACCAACCCATATATCGGGACCATTATAATATGAGGTTACACCGTTCCGTTTAAAAACATTGCTTCCTTCTGAACTTGTCTGTGTTGGGCTACCGTATAATGCAGCAGCATTACCATCTACAAGTATTCCTGTTCCTTGAGCTTCCGGAGAATGGCCATTGTCATCAAGCCTTACTCCCTTGAGATATGCTACACTATTGTAAACAGACATTCCATAATTCTTGTTGTGATAGATACCAAGGCCTGTCTTAGGAATACGCCATATAGGTTCTATATCTACAGGGTCGGAAGGTGGAAGGGAAGGTGGTACTATCCTTTGAAATATAGCATTAACCCCATTGAGTATTATTCCATCATAATTATCGGTAAAAGATGAATTACTAATCTCGATCTGTCTTGATAAAGGAACATTACCAACATATAACCCGGTAAAACATCCTTCAACTGTCGTTCTATAAATGGAATTTGTTGCAGATAGTGAGTTATTGTCAATGATAATCCCTAAATTCGCTTTTCTAAAATAACAATCTTTGATTTCATTAGTAGCTCCGTTTAGAATCAAACCGAACCAGTTCCCTTCTTGCCTATTTACGAATGAAGCATTATCTGCCTTAAAAGTCCCATTA
>SCUC01000329.1 GCA_004322375.1 Bacteroidota bacterium | reverse complement strand
CCTTTTTCAATATATAAATCTGCGTTCGTGAGTATTCCCTGGTCTGCGCTCGTCCAAATTGTAGCGCCCTGTACAAGCAGCTTATCGGGCTGTATAGGAAGAGTTGCGCGTCCGAATTCACCATAAGGATACACTGGAGGGAACGATGCCATTTGGAGCGGTTTCGGTTTTGATGTATCGGGTTCTTGTTTGAAAGGCTCTGTACGGGTTGCAGTCCACTTGAACATCGTTCCATCCGAAAGTTCTCCCGTTCCAGTCATCATTTCTCCTGAAGCTGTTCCTGACAGACGAACTACGCCTTTCATTCCGAGAGAATCCCCGTTAAATGAACCTGCAAACATCCTCCCTGAAATTGATAGGTTAGAAAATTTTGTGTCTTTACCCTTTGCTTTAGCTGTTCCTGATGGCTTATCAGCTTCACCCTTAACAATCATTGTTAATGAATCTATCGGAGCGTGTTGTAATACTGCCTGCCATGTTCCGCGAACATCGTACTCAACTTTCGCTTTCACTTCATACCGTTTACCGTCAACCCAAGTCTCATAGACTTTCGTCTTTTCATTGAATAATTCTCCATCCGTGATGAAGAAGTTAGCCATTTTCCCGTTTTCAAGAGTTCCTAGCTTTTTCTCGACGCCAAACAGCTTTGCCGGTGTTGTCGTCAACGCCGCAAGCGCTGCATCGGCAGAAAGTCCGCGCTCCACTGCTTTTCGTACATTAGCGGAAAAGCTGCCAACGTCTTTAAGAGTTGATGTCGTTAAAGCAAATTGAACGCCTGCTTCTTGCAATCGTTTCGGATTTTCAGGTGCTTCATCCCAGTGCCTTAATTCCTGCAACGTAACTCCTATTGCATCTTCAGATGTTTTGACAGCAGGCGTTTCGGGGAAGTTGATTGGGAGGATGATTGGTGCGCCGGTTTGCTTCACCGCTTCGAGCCTTCGGTACTCATACCCGTTGCCTCTCACCATGTAGTTCAAATTAAATTCTTTTGCAATTGCTTGCGCGCGTAAGATGGCAAGCTCATCTCCTGTTTCGAACATCACCGGTTGCTTCCTTGCAATGACCTCTTCAAGCGCAGATAAATCAGAAATGTACTCAGGTCGCGGCTCAGTAGGATATTTTGTCGCAGCCGCCCAAGCATCCCTATGCCATTGAGCGTCAAGTAATGTCTGTCGAATCTGTGCAATCGAACCCATCAACGAGTTTGGATATTCATCCCCGCTCGATGACTCAAACGCTAATTGTTGAGCTACATGTGATTTGACTAAGAGGTCGTTTGCTTTTCCATCTCCAAGGTTAAACAACGCGCTCGTTCCGCGGAAAATTCCTTTCTGGGGAACAATAAGTGCGGTTGTAAAACCCATTCCGCGCAATTTCTCTTCCGCTTTCGCGTCAACATTGAAAAGTTCATCTGCATTCAATACAGAAAAAACCATGCTGTTCCAGTATTTTGAGCCGCGCTGTTCCGGCTCTTGAGGCTGACGCCGTTGTCCTCCCTCCTGCTCGCCGCCACCACGTGTCGGTTCCGGCTTCTTCGGAACGCCTACATCCGAATAGCTGTCAATGAGACCGGGGTACATGGTCATCCCGGACATATCCCATAGACGGGCATCCTGTGGGATAGTTACATTCTCTCCCACCTCAGTAATGATGCCATCGCGAATTACCATTGTTCCTTTCTCGATGGTTTTGCCGGGGGCAATAACAATTTTAGCATTGGTGAACGCATGAACACTCGGTGTATTCTGACGGATGCCAACCGGCGGCTCGGTTTGCGCCAACAACACGCCGGCACATACCACAAGAGCCATCAATCCGAATTTCACTTGCCGGGTCATAGCAGTAAAAATGAACATGATTTTTCCTTATTTATTAAATAGATTGTTAATAGTTGATAATTTACTTCCCACGCTCAACTTCGCGGGTTGTCCGTTGGAGATTAATATTCAATTTACACTGTCTTTAAGATTATACTGTAACACAAATAGTTACAAGGAATAACTTTTAATGTACGGATAGAAGAGGAAAAAGATTCATAAGTGCGACTCACTTGCAATAAAATAAATACATTCCACAACAGTTTCACAATCTCACTAGGGTGAAGTGAGTCGCACTTAAACATAACGCTTGAAAAGATAGTGGAATAGGAAGGGAAAAACAAGAGAAAATTGTCTTGAAATTTCACTTACCCGATAAAATTCCGTACCTTAAATGCATCAAACTCCAATAATCCCAATAATTTCAAGTGAATCTACCACCTCATGACTCTTTACAAAGCTACAACCTCCGACATTACTGTTAGCGTCCGACCAATTTACCTCGACGGACAATCCGATATTCTTGCCCGGAAATTTGTTTTTGCCTACTTTGTCCGCATAGAAAACCACAGCAAAGAGCCGGTCCAGCTTCTTCGCCGTCATTGGTACATCCACGATGCAAGCGGCGATGTGAAAGAGGTTGAGGGAGATGGGGTCATCGGCAAGCAGCCCAACATTCTTCCGTCTCATTCGCACGAGTATAACAGCTTTTGCGTTCTTGAAACATTTGAAGGATACATGGAAGGAACATACAAAATGCAGCGCGTCAACGGTGATGTTTTTGATGTTATTATTCCGCGGTTTACATTACGAGCTCTTTCTAATTAGTTCTTCGTTCTTTGTCATTTGTAATTGGTCATTCGTCATTAGGGTATTTTTATTTATCTCAACTTATTACTCAGCTCACCGCTCAGCGCCCTCGGCTCAGCACTCATAAACCACAACACATATCTCAAATCTCACATCCATAGTATTATGAAACCGTACGTTCTAATAATTTCGTTGCTCTTTGTTTTTACAATCCACCCTGTTAAAGCTCAAACTACTGCATTTCTCAACGATGATGAAATCAGAATGATTTCCAGCGAGATTTCCGGGGACCGGGCGTATGAACATATACGGATATTAACGCAATGGCATCGCGTATCCGGCTCAGATGATTATTTCAAATCCGTTGACTATATCATCAAAGCTGCAAAAGAGGCGGGGCTGGTTGACGTGAAGTTCATCGAGCAACCCTTAGGAGGAAAAACATACAACCTCCGCTCTGCCGAACTTTGGATGGTTGAACCCGTGCGTGTAAAGCTTGCCGATGCAGCAGACCACGCAGTGATTCTTGCCGACGGAAGTTACGATGCAGATGTTACGGCTGAATTGATTTGGGTCGCCAATGCAAGCAAAGACACGCTTAAAAATCTTGATGTAACTGGAAAAATTGTGTTAACAAACGGCTCAACATGGGCAGCCGCTAATAATGCTGTGTGGGAAAAAGGCGCAGCCGGTATTGTTTGTTTTCAAACCTCCGAAGGACGCAACCCGATGGACTTTCCCGATCAGATTGGATGGAAAGGAGTCCCCCAACCTCCTGAAGGAAAAAAGGGTACGTTTGCTTTTATCGTTTCCCCGCGCAAAGGAGACATTCTCAAAAAAATTCTTGAGACCTCTGGAATGCAAGATTATCTTGCTACTGGAAAAAAGACACTAGGCGGGAGAATCGTCTTAAAAGCAAAAGTTGATACTGATATCAGCGATACACCCGGAAAAACCGGCTTTGTTGAAGGATGGATTAAAGGTTCGACCTACCATGACCAGCAAATTATTGTTACGGCACACCTGCAGGAAGAAAAAGGTTCCGCCAATGATGACGGAAGCGGTTGCTCCAGCATTCTCGAAATCGCGCGAACGTTAAATAAAATGGTGAAGGACGGCATTGTTCAGCAGCCGCTCCGCGACATTCGGTTCTGGTGGACTGATGAAATTTATTCCGAGTACAGGTACTTCAAAGATAATCCCGAGGAACCGAAAAAATTTCTCGCAAACGTACATCAGGATATGGTAGGAGCTAATCAAGCGTTAGGAAGCCGCGTTCAACATCTTATTTTTGCGCCTCATTCACGCTCTTCATATCTCGACGCTGTATTTGAAAGCATCGGAAACTATTTGATTCTTACAAACAACGGATTTCTTTCTGCAAGCCGTTCCGGAGGGTATCCGCGCCCCTTCACCCGTCCTATTTATTCTACACGGGGCTCACGGCAAGGCTACAACGCGCGTTTTGTTCCCTACTTCAACTCATCAGACCACATGTGCTTTATTGAAGGAGCAATCGGAGTTCCTGCCGTCGCGACGATTAACTGGGATGATGATTACATTCATTCCTCCGACGATGATATGTGGCAAATAGACCAGACACAACTACAACGCAACGCGCTCCTGATAGGTTCGACTGTGTTCACTCTTGCGTATGCAACTGCAGATGATGTTCCCACGTTTGCCGGAGAAACATTCGCGCAAGGAACACGCCGCCTGGGAAACGATGTTCAAGTTGCCATGAATATTTTACGAGATTCATCTATGAATGCTTCCAACGACGGATGGAAGGATGCCTCGCTTTTAATTGAGCAGGGAATTCTCCGCGAGATTCGCGCGATTGTTTCTTCAAAAGTGTTTGCAGGTACAGAAAAACGAGCGCTAACTTCAATCGAACAGCTTGTCAGGCAGATGAAAGAAAAAGAATCGGGATTTCTAAGCGACCTGACGTCGTACTATAAACAGTTGCATAACAAATCCCCCCGTATAACGCTTTCTCCTGAGGAAAAAGCCGCTCATAAAAAAGTACCTGTAAACAACGATACCCTGTTGGCGTATTTTGAAAATCGTGATAAGGCGAGCTACAGTGTCAAACTCCACGGGCTTATGCAAGATGAAGTATTAAATTTTGTTGATGGCAAGCGCAGCTACTATGATATTTATAAAGCAGTCCGTGCTGAGCAATTAGCTGCGGGAACGTGGTATTACGGTACAGTTACACTTGAAGACGTTGTCAAGATGCTTGACGCAGAGGTTGAGGCGAAAGCGGTATGGCTAAGAAAATAAATCGAATTTTGGAATTTAGTCCGCCACTGCGGATTAGATTGTATCCTTATTTGTTAAATGTTTTCTTATCCTGCTAATGACATATGTTTTTCCACTTGCAGTAGAAAACTGAAATTGGTGTTTTCATTACCTTTACCCATCCCTATCCCCTCCCTACAAAGTAGCCTACGGCTCGTAGAGGGAAGGGCAAAACGAATATCCGAAAACCCGATGCACGTTGGCGGGATGGGTAGAGGTAAACGCATTGCTTTCAGATAGTATGTCATCAGCTTAATAACAATGGGAAACCATTGCTTATCCTCAATATGAGAATCCAAAATCTAAATTCTAAAATCTAAAATCAGAAATCATGGAATGGCTTTTTGACCCGCAATCATGGATTGCACTTATTACGCTGACAGTTCTTGAAATTGTCCTCGGCGTTGACAATATCGTCTTTATCTCTATTCTTTCCGGGAAGCTGCCGCCCCACCAGCAGGCAAAAGGTAGAAGCATTGGTCTTTTTCTCGCGATGTTCACCCGCATCGCCCTGCTTCTTTCGTTAAGCTGGATTATGCGTCTCACCGAGCCTCTGTTTACAGTTCTCTCGTACGAAATTTCCGGACGCGACATAATCTTGATCCTTGGCGGATTATTTCTCCTGGGAAAAAGTACACATGAAATACATAATAAGCTGGAAGGAGCAGAAGGAGAGCATAAAATCCCGAAGAAGGTTTCATTCTCCGGCGTTATTTTCCAAATTATCATCCTCGATATTGTCTTCTCGCTCGATTCCGTTATTACGGCTGTTGGCATGGCGAATCAGGTTGGCATAATGATTGCGGCAATCGTCATTGCCGTCGGCTTTATGATGTGGTCGGCAAAGGCTGTCAGCAATTTCATTGACCACCACCCTACGGTCAAGATGTTAGCATTAAGCTTTTTGCTCCTCATTGGAGTCTCCCTCATCGCTGAAGGAATGGACCAGCATATTCCCAAGGGATACATTTATTTTGCTATGGCATTCTCCGTCTTTGTCGAAATGCTGAATTTGAAAATGACAAAGAAAGCAAAGCCCGTGAAATTGCATCAACAGTATAGCGAGCAGCCCTCAGAAAGAAAAAGCTAATAACTTCCTTCATGAAAGTTGAGAATTGAGCAGCCGTTTTTCTCATAAAATCTTAATACATTTTCATCTTATCGTTGGATTTTTATTTGTTCTCGTCGGTCAATGTTATTGCCAAGATGACTTCAAAATTAATCTTGATGATAATACATACTGGAATGGAACTGAATGGAAAGAAATCGGCGAGGAAGAGTATAAGGAGCTTCTGTCATCGCATAAACCCTCATTTGAGCGATTTTATCAGGGTGAAGAACTGAAGAAAGCAGGAGTTATTCTAGAAATTACAGGATGGATATTTCTTGGCGGCGGGGCGTTTTTAGAAGCATATCACTTCCATGGAAATTCTAACGACAGAACATTTTCTTCGTATTTACCTTTTGTTACTGGTGGAATTCTAGCCATCACAGGTATCATTGCTAGAACAGAAGGAAAAAATATCATTAAGGATGCTGGCATGATATTTCAAGAATATTCAGAAGAGCGCGAAACTCTTCCACATTCATACGTTCCTGACACTGGCAATTATAGTTATTTTTTTACATATAAATTTTATTTTTAGATTTCATAATAATTCTCTGTATCTGCAATGCATCTTTTTCTCGTACTGTATCTTGCATCTTGCATCTTGAATCTTATATCTTAACTGATGTTACGCACGAACATCACTTTACTGGTTGAACTTCGTTTTCACGACTCTAACTCATCCCCCTTCCCCCTTCTCTTAGCAAGAGAAGGGGGATTGAGGGGGTTGAGTTCGGAGGGTTACAACAAAAGTTCTCGTAAAAATTGTCCCTGCGTAACATCACATCTTAAGTCTCCACCACAATGAATGTTCTTGTTACCGGCGCAACCGGCACTGCCGGTTCTGAAGTTATCCGTCAGGCAATTCTTGATTCTGAAATCTCTGAAATTACTGCTCTTGTTCGGAAACCATTGCATGTTCAACACCCGAAACTCAAGGTTATCCAGCATGAAAATTTTTTAGATTACTCGACACTGACTGAGACCTTCAAGAGACAAGACGCTTGTATCTGGTGTCTCGGTATATCACAAAACAGAGTCTCGAAAGAAGAGTACCATACGATTACCTATGACTATGCCATCAAAGCCGCGCAGGCGATGCAAAGAACAAATCCGGAAATAACATTTATTTTCCTGAGCGGCGGCGGGGCGGATTCAAACGAGAAAAGCAGGTTCTTGTTCGCGCGGGTCAAAGGAAAAACAGAAAACAAGCTGAACACGCTCGGCTTCAAACGGCTGCATCATTTTCGACCGAATTACATATATTCAACCGAAGTAAACAGAAAACGAAAATTAGAAGAAAAGCTGATTGACCCTTTTGCTCCGGTTCTGTACCGCCTGTTTCCCAACATTATTATCGGCGCAGAAACGCTTGCCCTGGCAATGCTTGAAGTCGCAAAGCACGGCGCAACAAAACTGATTTTAGAAAACAAAGACATTAAGAAAATTTTAGATTTTTGAATGCTGATTTTCTATCAACCAGAATTTTAAAATCACCGAATAACAAATAACTTTTTTACATTTTGCATTGACTATGTCCCCTAAAAGTATAAAAAAAATAAACCCAAACGAGCTTCAACTTGTATGGAGCGATGAACATGAAAGTGTATATCCAATAAGCTATCTCCGCGACCTTTGCCCGTGCGCAGGCTGCGCGGGAGAAACCGTATTGTTCCATCAATATGTCCCTCCTCCACCTGATAAGCTCACCCCCGGAAGGTACGAGCTAAAAAATATCGTTCCTGTCGGCTCCTATGCCATACAAATAATATGGGGCGATAGGCATAACACAGGAATTTATACCTGGGAACATTTGTTGAATATCTGTCCATGTGAATACCACCAACGAAACTTTAAGCCGTAACATATTACTTTTACAAGAGATCGGTCTATGAACTATTTTTCAAGAACAATGTTCTTACTCGCTCTGGCAATGTGTTTCTCCGTCCCGTTATTTGCTCAACCGCGAATTAATATCAAAGAAGGCACGGAACTCCAGCTGGGAGAAGTCAGGGAAGGAACAGTCATTCAAAAAAAACTTACGCTTCAAAATCTGGGAACTGATACGCTCATTATTGAAGATGTGAGAACTTCCTGCGGCTGCACGGTCGCGAAAACTCACAAGACACGCCTCTCCGGTAATGAATCAACCGCGCTTGATGTTTCGCTGAACACGGCAAAGTTCAAGGGAACATTCAAAAAGGAAGTCATTGTTGCCTCCAACGATCCATCCCATCCTACCGTCACAATTGCCTTGAGAGCCGATATCCGGCACGATATTGAGTTTGAGCCGGGCTTTGTCAATTTTCATGATGTAATATTAGGAAACAAGGTAACGGTATCCGTTACTATAAAGAATACCACTAAAAAGACGGTTACAATACACTCTGTTACCAGTCCCGATTCCCAAATAACCCTAAAACTATCAACCCATAAAATCCCCTCCCAAAAAACGGCAATCCTTACGACAACGCTTAAACCATCCAAAAAGGGGCAGGTTCTAGGTCAATTTGAGATGAAGACAAATCTTCCCGATAAACCGGTGATAAACCTCTCATTTATAGGGAACGTGCAATAAATTTATTTCCTTCTATCCCTTGGATAGGATGTTTTTTTTTGTACATTATAGCATCTAACGCCTCGTTATCTAACAGGGTTACCTCTTGTTCACAGGGAAATCCACTACTTTTTTATATTCCCGCGTGCAACTCATTCAATCTCGATAGCAATGTCATCTGACTCAAATTCTAGAAAGGAATGTTTATGAGATTTTCTAATATTATAGACAAGAAAATTATTTCGAACATCATGGCTGGATTGTTCCTTCTGCTTGTTCTATCTACCTCAGGCATGTCGCAGATTCCCCATTATGAATGGCTTAAAAGCGCAGGAGAACGGGTTTACTCCGACCTTGCATATAGCGTCGCAACTGATGCAAACGGGAATGCCTATGTTACCGGACAATTCATTGCCAAAATCGCGTTTGATAAAGTAAAACTTACAAACGTTAAGGGAATAAAAGGTAATGCAGATATTTTTGTCACCAAATATAATACATTTGGTCAGGCGCAATGGGCAAAGCGCATAACAGGGTCAGGTGATGAATACTCGCGATGTATCGCTGTTGACGCTTCTGGGAATAGTTTCATAACAGGACAATTCAGCAGTTCCACTCTCACGTCAGGCTCGTTTTCCGTAAGCAATGCGGGCAGTACCGATATGTTTGTTGCCAAGCTCGACCCGAATGGAAATGCCCTCTGGCTCCGCGGAGCTGGCGGTCCGCACATTGATAGCGCCTTTGCCGTCACTGTTGATAACAGCGGCAACGCGTACGTTATCGGTTCATTCCATAGTCCTACCATCACATTCGGCTCCTTCACTCTAACTAATCAGAGCATGATGGGCATTTTCGGTACTCTCTACACAGACATCTTTGTTGTAAAATATGACCCAAGCGGAACTGTGGTTTGGGCAGAAGCGTATGGCGACTCCGGGGTTGATGAAGGGCGTGACATTCGCGTTGACGCATCCGGAAATATCTATTTTTGCGGGACGTTCGGAACGAATAATACCCTCATTGATACAGTTCAGCTGAAACATGCCGGCGGTACCCATCCGGCAGGGATTATCTATCCTGATCTCTTTTTTGCAAAGCTCAATCCAAATCGGGAGGCCTTTTGGGCAAAGAGTATCGGCCATCTTGCCGCAGATGTCCCGTTCGGAATCGGAATAGACAATAACCTTAACACGTACATAGCAGGTTCGTTTGAAAGCGATACGATTTGGTTTGACTCGACCAATCTCTTTGTCAGCGCAGGGTTTAGGGATTGCTTCCTTGCCAAATATGATCCCAACGGCTCATGGGTTTGGGCGAAACAGGCAGGCGGAGAGTTTTCCGATGAATTCATCTCCCTCAGCGTAGATGGGGCTGGCAACTGCTACACAGCCGGCTATTACGAAAGCGCTTCGATTTCCTTCGGCAGTGAAACATTCACCAACTCCAGTTCGCCGGAAAGTAAAATTTTCCTTGTAAAGTATGATACCGATGGGAACCTCCTCTGGGCAAAAACAGACGGGACAACGCAGGGTGTTGAACGTGTCTATGAGATTGCAGTTAACGGCACAGGCACGATGTATGCGGCAGGCAGCTTTACCAGCAAAAGCATGATGTTCGATAATCTCACGACGATAAATAGCAACCAGAATTTCACCTTCCCCGATTTGTACGTTGTGAAAATTTATGAGCCCGCATTTTCACCTTCTTCAATGTTCAGAACATTTACTCAAAGCAATTTGGATATAGCGGCAGCAAACACAAAGAAGACTACGGCAACGTTCGGCAATGCACGAGACACTGTTTTTCTGCGCGGGTTCCCCTCGATTAAAAGTAAAAACGATCCAAGCTACCCCGGCGGCTTAATCCTTGGTATTGCCAGAAATGATAGCCAGCGCGCTTATGGATGGATTCGCTTCACGCTTAAAGGAAAAACAATCGGAGATTTTTTGTTGCAAACTGGTCCAGCGCGTGGATTTGATATTCTGGGCACAAAAGCATTTGTAAAAGAACTCAAAAACCCGATGACCAAAAAATATAATAACAAGCTCGCGGGAGAATTAGCAGCGTTGAAGATGAATATCGCAGCGAGCACGCATCATGTTACGCAGGAAGGATTTGGATGCTTGGTCTTCAATCACCCAATGTATCCAGAGCACGTGTTCAACGGAAAATCCATGAACAAGATTGCTTCCTTTGTTGATACGATGCTGACCTACTATAAATTATACTATGCAAGTACGCCAACCGCGCTGTACGATTCCGCCGCAAAGTGGCTCGATACGATTAACGCTTCATTCGCAGGCGCTCTCGCGTTTGAATCCACAAGCCCCATCCGGCTTACGGGCATAAAGCAACTAAGCGAGGTTTCATTCTTGGGAGTTCCTTCTCTTGCAAAGAACTTCGCTTCTCAAGGAAACTCTCAACACTCAAATATCATCGAATCATATTCGCTGAGCCAAAACTATCCAAATCCTTTTAACCCGACAACAAATATCGGATTTCAGGTTTCGGATTTCGGACTTGTGACAGTGAAAGTGTTCGACGTGCTGGGACGTGAAATCGCCACGTTATTAAACCAATCGCCTATGGAACAGGGTGAGTATGAGATTGATTTTGACGGCTCATCGCTGGCGTCCGGCATGTATTTTTACAAGTTGACTGTAACAGGAATGGATGGTAAAACAATGTTCAGCGATG
>SCUC01000328.1 GCA_004322375.1 Bacteroidota bacterium | reverse complement strand
TCGAAGAAGGAAAAGCGGATAAGAACAATAATGTTTTGAAGAACGCCCCTCACACTGCGGCTATGCTGATGAGCGACGAGTGGAAGTTCCCGTATTCGAGAGAGAAAGCGGCGGCGATGGGTGTGGGCGGTAAATCAGCGATGGGTATGTCCTCCAAAGGCGGATCCGCCTTCGGCGGAAAACCCATCGCTGGAGCATATAGCAAGCGAAAGTTTTGGGTGCCTGTCGGGAGGATTAATAACGCGTACGGGGATAGAAATTTGGTTTGCTCTTGTCCACCGGTGGAGGCGTATGAGGTGGAGAAGGTGTAAAAAAACGAGGAGGATATGACAAAGAGAACTGTTTTCATATTAGGAGCGGGGGCAAGTATGCCGTATGGATTTCCTTCAGGGCATAAATTGGTTGGGGACATTGTCGGTGTTCTCAAGAGTAAAAAATCACATTTTAGTAGCTGGGGATTCTTAGAAAAAGAAATTGATAACTTTAGAGATGCGGTTGTGAATTCTGTTACGGATGCTATTGATGATTTGTTAATCCAAAGAAAAGAAGAATTTTTAGAGATAGGAAAACTGGCTATAGCACATGCACTGACTTACTATGAAATTGAACACAAATTGTATGATAGAAATAATCCTGAAAATTGGTATGGTTATTTATTTGAGCATCTAAAAGGTATGTCTTCTATGGATCTAGAAGGAGGGACCAATTCTATTATAACTTTTAATTATGACAGATCACTAGAACATTATCTATCTATGGCTTCCGAAGGATTTTATGGATTAACGGACAATGTAAAAAAAAGAGCTATTCAGAATATTCCAATAATTCATATCCATGGAAGCCTAGGATTACTTCCAATCCACAGTGGGCATTTTCCATATGAGCCTACAAGTGATACAGAAGTCATATTTGGGATGAGCCGAAATCTAAAACTGATAGATGAAGAAGCAGATGTAAGTTTGCTAGCTAAGGCACATTCGCTTTTACAAAAAGCTGAGCGAATTCGTTTCCTTGGTTTTGGCTATCATTATACAAACCTGAAAAAATTGGAATTCACTCTTAATACAAAACAATGCAGTGACATTAAAGGAACAGCGTATGGATTGTCTGAACCCGATATGGATAAAATTAGAACAAACTATAAGATAAATCTAGACACCAATGGGAAAAATATATTACGATTTTTTAGGGAATGGGATCCTCTCTAGCTTTATTCCACACTAATTGTTAGATATTGTATTTCACTAACAGACTCAAGAATAAAAAACAAAGAAGTTGGCTTCAAGATTCTGCTTTCTTCGCGAACAATACAATATTATCATCAAGCGAATTCAAGATGGGGGCGGTGAGCAGGCGTACCGTAAAGCATACCACGCGCGCTGATATCTTCATCAATATCGGGCCAATGAATACCCTGCCCGTCTCCCATAATCTCCCAATGATTTCTTTGAGCAAGTGTCGCCTCCGAAAGTCTCCATGACCAAACAAGAGGGACGCTCACAACTCGTCCATCTACCAGGAATGCTGTGATAAGCTCATCCGATATAGTAACATGCTTGATTCGAGGTTCAGTATAATTAACCACAGTGTTCATGCCAAGCTGATATTAATGACTCTATATTTGTGTAAATCAATTTTTGAATGCGATTCAATTCCGTCGGTGTGAATCCAAAATTTTCAGAAAGAGAAACAGGATCAAGCCAGAACTTACAAACCATGTTTTCTCGTTTAATGTGAATATGCTTGGGTTCATTACAATCAAAGCTATAAAAGAAGAATCTGTATGGTCCTGGAATATTTTTAACTGTCGGCATAGCAACGTGAAAAATAATCCACCAATCAGCTAACCTGTTATTAACGAAAATTCAATGAAAAAATCGTTTTACCTTCCATCAACCGAAAACTCGTTGGTGTAGAGCCAGAATGTTCCTGCTCCTTCACCCAGCGTGACCGGGTAGCGAAACCGGTATGTTCCGAAATAGACAATTGCCGTCGTATGGACGTACGACCTTCCTTGAAAGAGCGTAATGTTCCCGTAAGAATTGAACCCGATGCAGGGGAGACCGTTCGCGCTAATATCTTTCCACGTTCCGTCTGTGAATTTTTGAAGTGAATAGGTAATTTGACGGGCGCAGGTCGGTATATAAATAATGGAATCGCTACCGTTGTATATTGTGATTCGAATTTGTTCGCGAAGGTAATATTTGCTCCTGGCAGTCGTCGCGTGAAGCAATTGCTCTTGAGAAATTTCAATCGGGGTAACGCTTCCGAACGTGCGCAGCGGGTTTTCATTTTCGCAACTGAGAGATAGTAAGCATATCAAGAGAACGAAAAGTGAGCGTGGCATCATCTTGTTCTTTCTACAATGGCGTAATAAAAATTTGCATACACAATAGTGTACAAAAACTTTCCACGTTAATCAAGAGGATTTCAATATTGTAACGTGCCATAAACTTGAAATTTTCTTGCCACATTCTTGAGATGAGGCAGTACACTACAGGTATGAGCATACTGTAAACGTACTAAAACCCCACCACAAAAGCAATTTGCAGCTATGGTTTATTTCATTAAAATGGGGTAATTTCAATTATGCTGCCCGGCAAGTCATGGATTATTGATATAAAAGCCCAGGTTCGCCTCGTCCGTCCCGCCTGAGCGGGATCGAGACGGGCTCACAAGCCGCCCCCATATTCTTCCACCCCTAACCCCGCCAAAGGCAGGGAAACTTCCACATTTCTCCCACCACCCGCCCCCTGCCACCTCCTAAAATTCTACCTGCCGTGAATACCCTATCAAATACCTCTTCGTTCCCCCCGCCTCCGTATAATACACGGTAATTTGAACGCAATCAATATACCCTGTTTCCATTTCCAATCCGCCTCCTTCCTGCAGCTTTATCCTAGCTCCGCTTGTGGAAGCGTTCCAGTCGGTGTATGTAAACCCCGCTCCCCATGTATCACTCGCACCCCCATAATTACGTGTTTCCTCGACTGTAGGCAATACTATTGCCACAGCTTTATTGTCTCCAGAAGCAATGCCTGATTTAACAAGGGAAACATCGAAGTCTTTCACTCCCGCCTCAAGAATAGTTCCCTTCCATTGGATACTCACAACGGTTCCGTCTATTGTTGCTCCTGTTGGAATCGTAAATCCAAAATTAGTTACGAGTAGATATTTTGATGACGCCTCGCCGGATAATACAACTGTTGTATATGTGTTATCACACGCTTGTCCGTTTGTCGGATTGCTCCACGCTATTCCACCTCCGCTATTCGCCGCTGTTCCCCCTGTCTTGGTTGACGAAGCAAAAATCGAAAGTAGAGCTATTACAATAATGATGAATTTTCTCATAACTGCGCTCTCCTAAAAAGAATTTGAATAAATAATTTCGTTACCGTTCCCGTTACAGAAGTAACGAATATCTTCAATCTGTTTTGATAAGCAAGCGTTCCATTTTGCAAATTACCCATATTTTGTGCCGTTGTAGTAACCGTGTCATTCACGCTCAGCAAGTTACTCTTCACGCCTCCGCTATCTTTTTGAATATTGATATACGCCGCTGTGCCGCCATCCCTCCATGCCCTAACACTTATCACCTCGCACGTTCCCCACGGTGATTCAAAAAAGTACTCTGAATCCGCAGCCGCTAACCCGGAATACTCAAGCGCTCGCGGTATTGTATCGTAGTCTTTAAGCGACAAAAAATACGTTCCATCGGAAGGCATATCGGGAAGGAAATATTTTCTATTCGCCCCGCAAGTACTCTGGACGCTCAACTCGTCGAATTGTGTATTATCTCCGCAAGCCTTGTAAAACATGATTCTCCCCGTTCGTGTATTAGGATTCCCGATATACACGGTGTCCCTAAAGTATCCAGCGCTAAACGTTACATCCGATGTCGTCGCTATATCCTGAGGCAGTGATAATGTAACGTCGCCGCCTATCACTCTGTCAACTCCATTCCCGACTATTACCTGATTAGTTGTTCCAAGTATGTTCGATAAATCGGTAACTCCCGTTCCGCCGCCAGCAACCGCATTTGTTGCGAGTACTCCCGCTATATCCGGCAATGTAATGCTTCTATTTGTTGTAGCATTGGGTGCGAACAGCGTTGTGCCATACGAGTTTGTCAAGTTCTTAAACGTCACACTTCCATTAGCCGAGCTTCCAATCCCAAGCGTCAGATTCCCTTGCATCGTCTGAACCGTTCCTGCAAACGTTTTATTACCAGCAAACGTTTGCGCTGAAATAGTAACAACACCCTTCTCCGATGTGCCCGCTTCCCTGACCGTAATCAACGCCCTCGCTCCGCTCGGATTCGTCACCGTCATTGTTGAAGCGTCAATATCAATGCTGTCAACGCCGGCAACAGCAGGCGTGCCGTCCGATTCGCGTACTTGCAGGCTGTAATACCCCGGCGTAATGCTTCTTACGTACGCCCGTGTCGCCATCGTGTCATAGCCGGCGAGCGTCCGCCAGGTGACAAAATTCCCCGTCCGCCGCAACTTCCCGAACCGCGCTATTGCGCTCTCGGCGGATACGTTGGAATCGAGCTGCGCAACGCCGTAAATACGGAAGTCCGTTCCCACTTTTACCGGTTGCCCGGCTGTATAAGAATTAATCGTATCATGTTTCGCCATCTTCGACACCGTCCCCGTCTTCCCCGTCTGACACAGCCCCGGAACAACGAATAACAAATAACAAATAACCGGTAAGGCAATGCTCCTGTCGATGATCCGCTTTAGCGGGCATCGCTTCAAAAAATTAATTCTCATATCTCTGTATCCTGTAAAATAATTGACAATCATCATCACACTCAACAACTACGCTCGTTATGGTCCGGGAAGAATAATCCGGCACTACCACAGCCCGTTCCCCCTCATGCCCGGCTACAGTTAAATACCCCTCAGACGTAACGACGTAGTTCGTATCGGGCAGGCGACGAAAGGTTATCGTATTATTCCCTGCCACGGCATTAACAACGCCCGATCTCCGCCCCTGATATGGATCGCTCGCAAAAAGTTCCAGGCTCTCAATCGCGTAACAGTTATTACCGCTAAGATAGATATCAAACCCTTCAGCAGGCTCTCCCAGAAGCTGAATGACATACGTCCCGGCATTGAACGAGTAGGGCAGTGAAGCGGCGACTCCGTCCACCTCTATGATGAGCGGATGAAACGGCTTCAACACCCCATCGGGAGAGTGAAGCATATTGAGGATGCTGACCGTCTCTCGTACAGTCAATACCAGGAATGCCGCTATATCGCTCACATCCCTTGTAAGTTGTAGCTCGCTATTCGTTCTCTCGTACTTCATACTCAACTACTCAACTACTCATCTACTCATTTGTTAAACACTAAACTCCAGCGTCAGGTAAAATTCGTTCGCGCCATCAATCACTCCAAACATTGCCTGGCTGAATACCTCCTCTGACGTCTGCGCTCCTACAGGAGTGTCTTCCGCGTAGAGCTTCAGCGTAACGTCAGTGATCGATTCCCCCGTAGTAAACACAAGCTCAGGGCGTATCAACCTCTTGTTATCTTCGTTGAAGTTAAAATAATGGTCGGCTTCAAAAGTCTCTGAATAGCCCCGCTCGTTTACGCTGTCCCAGCTTGCGTATGTTACTTTTGTCAGCCTGCACGATTCCGGTACGATAAACCGCTTTATTCCTGCCCCGTGGTTGATGAAATTCACTGTCGCAGTCCCGGCAACCGTATATTTCATGCTCGTCTCCATAACGAATCTCCCCGACTTCACCAGCTTCCCGACATACTCCTCCGTCGCCAGCTTCTTTCCCGCAGCGTACACATCGGAAATGAATCGGGCTATCAGGTCATTCGATTTTGCAAACAACAATTGCTGCCAGTTCGGATTAGCTACAGTCGCCGTATTAATGAGCAACATTAACGCGTGATAGGTTTCGTAGTTCCAATCCCCTATTTTTGATTGCCCTTCAACCGCTCCCGCTATTGACCGCAACTTCAACTCAGCCGTTGTCGTTCCCGGCTTGATCTCCGGGATGTCCGTAAACGTCTTCACGCCGGAAACGTCCTGCGCTCCCGTCAGCTTCACCGCCGCTTCATTCAGGTCGGTCAAATCCGCCTCAAGCGTATTAATCGTTGCTTGCTGCGCGTCGAGAAATTCTCCAATTTGGATCTTTGTATAATATTGCGGGTCATGGTCATTGCTCTCCTTATGCGTCGCAATTCGAGTCTCAAGCTCGATGTCGTTCGCGTTCCACTTCACCCGCCCTTCATTCGGCGTATCCGTATTCGGTACATTTTGTATCGCTGGCATTCTATTTATCCTTTACATTAAAAAAATCAAAGTCATCATTAAATCACGCGAATCAGAGTCTAAGACAATGTGCTAAACGCCATATCCAATTCCTGAAACGTCAGCTGCATGTTTCCCCACGTCAAAAACGCAGACTCCGCCAGAGGAACATGATCGAGGAGAGACTTGCTTTCAAACCGTAACTCGATATCACGATGTGCTATCAGCGCCATAAACGCCGTGGTGATCACTTCATCTGATAGATACACGTCAAACCACCAGCCCGGCATATCGTTATAACTCGGGTAAAATTGAAGCCTGTCATAATAATTATTCCCCGCGTTTAATGATGTAAATAGCTTCGCAAGCGAGTTTAATTCGTTCCCTGCTATTGTCCCGAACGTGACCTCCCCCGTAAACCGGTAGCCGTCTAAGCGCTTATCTATCGTGTTATCCTGCAGCACGTGCCGCAGACCGATCGGAGTAAAATCGGGAACGAACCCGGAAAACGCATCGCTGTCAAACGTGAACGTCCCTTTCTCTGTCTCGCCGTGCCACACGACAAACTTCAGTTCCGGCTTACCCCACAAAAAATTTTCGTTATACGCCATTCAACTCACCGCTCATTGCTCATTGCTCACTGCTCATAAACCCACGTACCCCACCGCCCGTACCGTCGCCGTCTCGTTATACGGATCGAACGCAACCTCCCGGGCAAAATACTCGCTTGTATCTCCCGAAAATAAATCGAGCGTCCCGAGCTGGAAATATTTCCGCAGCAAGGTTGCATTCAACGTCCCGCTCTGTAACAACGAATAGGTTATTTCCGCTTCATGCGTTCCCTGCAATTCAAAATTGTAAAACGTGTCGAGAAAGTACGTCGCTTCGCCGTTCACGCTGTTCGTCAATCGCTCCGCTGTATAGAGTCCTGTCGTATCGTCATACGTTGCCTTGATGACGTAATAAGGATTGTCTTCCGTCTCTGCGATCGCAAGATACGTTCTCGAGAGAAGCTCCGCGAGCTTAAACTTTACGCTCACGTTAAGAGTCCGGGCGTTCAATGCCGTCCTCGATATAGTCCGTTTATTCCCCTGCGGTCCGCTCTCGCTATTCCCCGATGTCAGGGTGATGGCGTCATACCCGTTATTGTTTAAGCGCAAACGTTTCTCTCCCTTGATGATGTTCCCTTCGTATGCCGCCAGCGTCTTCGATTCCTGCAGAGCGGCAAGCTTTGTCGTGACGATTGCCGTCGTGTCGCTTTCCATCCACCATGTCGCGTTAAAGAGTTTGCACAGCTCCGCGAGATAATCCTTGCACGTGTCTAACGGCTCGAGATCATACC
Source organism: Bacteroidota bacterium (assembly GCA_004322375.1). Classification (GTDB taxonomy): domain Bacteria; phylum Bacteroidota; class Ignavibacteria; order UBA10030; family SZUA-254; genus FW602-bin19. The sequence goes on along the minus strand of SCUC01000328.1, from coordinate 24,840 downwards.
ATTTCGGACCGAAATCAACCAGACCTGCGTGAACGCTCAGGATAACTTTCCCGCCTATGTACACGTCATCGGGAATACCGTTTACCGTGCAGGTCACGCCCGCCGACTTGAAAATCTCCTCGAATAAAAATATTGCCTGGTTAAATCTTCGACCGGCATAATCGTTCCACGGCGCAGCCGACGGCGCATACGGTATCTCGACATAGATACCCTTGAAGTTCAGCACAGTATCCATTGTTATCGCTTCAAGCTGCTTCAATACCTTCGCTTCATATCCGAGCGATTTCACCGTGACGATTCTGTTTTGCTTATCGTAATTGAAATTAGGGCGGTCAAGGATCCCTTCGTACAGCGTCAGGTTGCCCGCTTCCAATTTCAGCGTCCCCATTTGCGCGGCATTCAAGATGCCTGTTACTTCGCCGTTCAAGTCCGAGAGGTTCAGCGTCGCAGCGCCTATTACTCCGCCCCCGTCCTCATCTTCCATCGCAAGGAGCAGCTCCTCGATCCCGTCCACAGGGTTATCATTCCCCGAAGCCATCAGCCTCGTAGAATAATCCGTTCCGTCTATGTCAACACTCACATACATGTCACCGCTCACCGCTCATTGCTCATATCCCTCATCCTATCCTCCTCCGTCTGTCGCGTGATACCTCAGCCGTCGTCAAATGCTTCCGGGTAAACCGTTCCCCGTCCACGTTCGATATGATCACCGTCGAGCTAAGCTTATCAACCTTACGCGATAGTTTATTCACCGCCGAAGTCAAATCACTCGTCGAAGCGAAGCGTAGATCCGCCGCAGGCGGACTCACCGCCCGCTGCCCACCGCCCACTGCTGCCACGTCCCGGTAATCCGGCATCGTCCCCCCGTACATTGCTCCCCCGCCCCCGCCGAAAGGATTGCTGTCAATCGTCGCCCCGCCCGCCGCCGCCGCCGCTCCCATCGGGTTCAATAAATTCATAAAAAAACCGACAACCCCGGAAACGATCATCTTCTCAATAATCTGCCCGATGATATCCCATATTGTCAGCTTGATTCCTTCGAGGATATCCTTCCATTTCTCTGCCCCGGTCATCGAGCTGTCAATAATCGCGTTCCACATGTTTTGAAATGTCGAGCGAACGCCGCTCTCCAGCCACTGGAGTTCCTGACGCCGCGCCGCCGCCTGCTCCCGGGTAAACCGCCGCGTCTCCTGCGCAAGTTCTTCATTCTTCATCTTCTCAAGCAAGCCGATCTTATCGGCGTTCCCCTTCGCAAGCTCCATCTCGCTTTCGTACCTCTCCCGTATGAGCGCAAGCGCCTTCTCATGCTCGTTCTCCATTCCCGTAATCGTTATCTCCCGCAGCCGGGCTTTCAAATCCGTAATATCCGCCGCCTGTGTCCGCTCGTCTTGCGTCTCCAATCTCTGCAATTCCAAACGGTATTCTCGCACCTTCAAGTCCTGCTCCATCGTGAGAGCGCCGAATTTCAATTCGTCGGCGATTCTCGCCTGCAATTGCGCTTTCCTTATAGCGGTAAGCTCCGCATCGGTTTTAGCAAACGTCAGAGCGTACTGCTCCTCCATTGCTCTCGCCTTATCTAAATAATCTAAATAATTGTTCAGCTCCTTTGCTTTTTCCTCGGCAAGTTTTTTCGCGGTCTCAGAAGCTTTCTTATCCCTCTCTTCGTCATACTCTTTCCGTTTCAGGATTGCATTCTGCCAATCTAAGTACGCCCTTCGCTCCTCCGGCGTCATGACGTTCGGGTCCAACGTTCCCCGCCCCATTGCGTTTTGCAAAGTCTGGAAAACAATTCTTGTCCGGTCAATCTCCTGCTGTAACCCGCGCAGATACTCGTGCTCCTTAATCACGTTCAGCTTCAATTGCGCTTCATACACTGATTGAATAGATTTTGCAATCTCATCGAAATTCGGAGCTACTTCCTCCGTTTTTTCATTTGTAAGCGAAAGAAAAGTAGCCAGCGCCATCCCCGCGCCTAAGAGCGCGCTTACCCACCCTAACGATCGTTGAATTGCCGCGCCGAACACCGCCGCGCTTCCGCCCGCGGAAACAAACGCCCTCGATAGCCCGAACAACGCAAACTCCGACGCCTGCGACGTGGCAATAAAAGAAGTCAAGACCGCTGCTACTTTTTGCTGCTTCTCCTGATTACCCCCTAAACTTTGATTTAACATGACATACGCCCCCGATATGCCCAGCAACGCCTGCTTGCTCTCGTTCATTATCCGGTCCCCCGTCCTCTGCTGATGGAAGAACGTCCGATATTCATCCGTCACGCCGTTCGCCCCCTCGCCCGCTTTCCGTTCCGCAGCGTCAAGCTCGTGCAGCGCGGTCGCGACCTGTTTCACGTCAACAATCGCGTTCCCTTTATCAATCGTTATCTTTAATACTAATGGTTCAGGCATATTCATTCCCCTCTTGAGAGGGGATTAAGGGGTGTGTACACCCGGTTAATAAAAAAGCCGGCGTTGCTCACGCCCCGCCGGCGACTCTTGTACAATCCAACAAATACTGGTACTCTGCGCCAAAGGTCGCTAAAGCGAACCTCGCAAAGCGGGCGCATCAGCCTCTGGCTGAAAATACTTCCTAAGTACATACGTACCTGCAATCCAACAAATACTGGTATTCTGCGCCAAAGGTCGCTAAAGCGAACCTCGCAAAGCGGGCGCATCAGCCTCTGGCTGAAAATACTTCCTAAGTATATACGTACCTGCAATCCAACAAATACTGGTACTCAAATACTTCCTTCCACGGCATCTCCAATATCTCGTTCACGCTCCCGATCCCCGCCGTGCTAAGATTAAACAACACCCTCGTAAACACATCCATCTCAGGCTTCTCGGAGGCGTTCTTGTTTTTCGCCGTAGAACCGCCTCTGGCGGACGCTCTCTGCGCTAACCTGTCGTATCGCTCCCTCTGCTTTGTTTCCCATTCCCCCGTCGTGAAAAAAAATCCGACAACACCTCCTGCATTGCCGTCTCCGTAATCTTTTCCAAGCCCCGGCGATAACTCCCTAAAAATTCTTTCACCCGGCTGATTTTTTTTGGGACCAAAATCACGTCAAGAAAATCCAGCATTTCATTCGAATAGACTGCGTTATCAAGTTCGATGGTAAACTCAATAGCCGACTCTGCGCTCTTAGCGCTCTCTGCGGTTCTTGCCATCATCCGCCGGAGGCGGTGTTCAAACGGCGCAATCTGTCTCAAGTCCCCGAACGTCAAGTCCCGCAAAACAAAATCAATCCCGCCGATACAATATTTCTTTTTATCACCGCTCATAGCTCATCGCTCACGCTAAAAAAATCCGTGATCTACCAGGCGATTGCATAATTCTTCACAATGTCGCCCAGCTTCCGGGCAATAATGGTGTTAAAGCCGACTTTCATGCCCAGGGGATTCATGGGCGATAATTCCCCATCAGGCGCGTACGTCACCGCGCAGGCTAACACTTTCTTCGAGGCTCCGTCCAGCCCTTTGAACAGGATGTCAACAATTTCGCCCTGCGTTGCATCGAGATCGGTAATAGCCGTATCCGAGAACTGCTCGATCGGCATCTGCTCGACCTCGATCTTCATGCCGAACTGTACCGTCCTGCCGGACGCGTTCACAAATGTCTGCGGCGTCCCCTGGAAGATGATTTTATCCTTAATTTCACCAAGTGTTATCCATCCCGTCTCCGTGTCATGCGCCGTTTCTTCGCTCTTCGTTGCGCGGATTTTATACAGAACTTCACACTCCCCGACTTGTACTTTATCAAAATCAATTACCGGCATAACAATATTCCTTAAAAATGTACTTTCGTTAAAATAAACTGTAACACTAAACCCCCACCGATCATAATGGCGCCATAACGTTCCAAAATTCTCAACCTTGTTTCGTGATCGTCTTTCGATTCACGTAACCCCTTTACTTCTGAACGAAGCATAATCACTTCGTCATGAGTTTCCTGCAATAGTTCTCTGTCTGTTTTTTCAGGCATTACAAACCTACTAAACTTTTTAATTTTGGCAATCCGATAAAAACGAGCAACCCGCCTATCACAACCAACGTCAGATAACACCAGAACGGCACATACGGAATAGGTCGCTCAATGATTGTCGTCTTACTCGTATCCATCCGGCTCTTGGTTGCGAACGTGTCGCCCTCGATGAAGCTTATTTTCCACCAATCCGCCGGCGACTGATATTGCAGCCGTATCCGTACGCCCTGCAGCGTTGTCTCAACCATAGCAGTAAACCCCTTCAATCGTGTCTCTCCTTGTTTCTTCAGGGGGAGAATAGAGGGGGTATCGCCCTTAAGTAGTAAATCCGCTCGTTTAGCTGCCCGCTCCGAAGCCTCACGCATTTTCTCTACCTTCTCTTCATAGCTCAAAGATCTATGCTCTATACTCATCGCTCCCGGCTCATTGCTCTCTTCCTGTGCGACATCATAAGTGATACTATCAGATGCAGTCTCGATCGCTATTGATTTACCCGGCACATAAACAGTATCCGTCACCTCCTGTATCAACGTATCTTTCGTTATCGTTCCCCCGCATCCGATCAACATAACACCCATTACAATCACAGTCACCACAACAATCACACGAATCTCAGCAAAAGGCTGATGAGCCTCTGGCTCAATAGTTCTGAACTTCATAACAGATCATCCCCCAGTTCAAACGCCCTATTTCCCCATCCGCGCAAAAACTTCAACAACGACGGCTTTGAAATTACTAAATTTATGTACCGTTTCATCTGCATTTCAGCAAGTTCAAACACACCCTCGCGGTTATCCTTATTTTTCAAGATTGTAATAAACGCCATAGCAGTTCCAACGCCTTGATTGACGGCTACGTCAAACAACTTCCACCTAAACTGTATATTCGAATAACCGTCGAGGTGCAATTTGTCCCAATAATATGTTTTATATAACCCCGCAGCAATTTCTGGAGTTAAATTTTTTATATCAACATCGGGAAATGATTTCTTTGAGATCCCGAACTTCGTCTCACCGCCGGAGTCGTTCGGATCACAAACATAACCGCCTTCAAGCGCAATCGTCTTTGCTATTTCCCTCTGCATCACTTATTTTCCCTTGCGCTCATATTTCCTTTGTAGCCGCAGGCTTCACGCCTGCGGGTCTCTGTGAAAGCCACTCAGCCGCGTTCCCGCCAAAAAACATCGCGCTCACGCCGCCCATTGTCATGACGAGTGTTACGATGTTATCGCCGCTCAAATTAATTCCCTTAAACATCGAGACGACAATCACAACCATGATGCATGCCAGCGTCCAATAAAACGCTTTCAACTTTCTATTTCCCGTGTTTCCGTTCATCGTAAATCATACCAATCATTAAATCAAAGTTTTGTAGCGGGAACAGGTTACGATCCTGTCTCAGACGAGGTTATGAGTCTCGCCGGGTCACCAGACCTTCCCGCAAAATTATACCAATCAATCCGTGTAATCTCAGCCAAAGTCTGATGAGCCTCTGGCTCAAGTTTAATCCTGCCCGTCCGGCAGGCGGGCGCGATCAGAGATCGCGCTTCCACGGGTGCAGCCGCAAATACACCACGCAATCACTTCTATTTCCCGGCTGACCGTCAATGATGACCCGGTAATACGGGAAACGCTGCAAGACTCCTGTCGGGTTGCCGGTATTCAAATATGTTATTCCCGTTTGATAAGTCTCAACGCTAGAAGAGTCGGAGGCTCCGAGTAATGTTTGTACTGCAACCCAGTTGCTGGCGTCATAGCTTCCCTGGATATATACCTTGATTAACGACGCTCCTGCAGTAGAGCTATGTATCGCTCCGTAGCTCACGCCATACCTGGCAGTCGAATCTATCATAAACCCGTCGAACGTGAACGCCTTGCTGGTGTCATTCGCAACCGAGTCAACCGACGCCTGGAACGACCACATACGCCCGCCTTTGTCTAACCGGACTTCCACCGCGTTCTTCGTCCACGACGCTTCCGCCGTTTCGGCAACAACGATAAAAAGAAAGGAGATCATCACAATAAAATTCAAAATACTTTTCATAACGTTACCCTTAAAAAATAATTGATAAAAAAAAACAAACAAAATAAATCATAGACATCATTCAATCATGCGAATCACAGTTTAGACATTTTAAGTCTCCCGCCCCATGGGAGGAGGTAGCAACACTCCCACAGAGCGGGACTTTTCATCGCGTATTGATACTACATCCCGAATCGCACGCCGTTCAACCGCCATGCGCTATTCGCCGAAAGGATCACCATGTCAATGTCGAAGTCAACCATCGTAACGAGCTGACTACCAACCTGCGCTAAATCCTGAACCTGCACGCCGACATTCGTCGCAAACGTGACAAATTGTTTCTCGCCGAACTTCGGAGCATAGATAGAGGTGCAGTCCTCGGACGCGCCGACAACTTCATTTCGAAGAATAACTTCAGCGCTCATCGCCTTGTTATACCCCGCTGAAATCACGGGAATATTCTTGTACAAGGTCAATGTCTGATTCTGACCGAACGCCGCGTTCACGTTCTGCACGGTAACCAACCCGCGCCCGATAGTCTCGAGATAGCTCTTGGCGGTAGAATTCATAATTAACGCAGAAGGACCGCCGGCGACTGAATTAATCAGCTTGTCCAAGTAAAACAGGAAGACTTCCTGGCTCTTCTTCGCGTCATCGCTGTTACCGAACTGCACGAGATACCCGTCGTCAGCGTCCCCAAGCGTCAACGTCTGCGCTGCCGCAATCTGCGCCTTCAAGCCGTTGAAATACCTTGCGTCATCATCCACGTCGCCGTTAATGATGTGATCGGTGAGATGCCGGCCCAAGCCCTGGGCAAACACCTCCAGGTCAGCCGCCCGCAAGCTGCCGATATCCTGCCCGCGCCGGATGTGCGCAATATCCGTCTTGATTTTATCCCCGTAAATTTTTAACGTGATGCTGCCGAATGCAGGAGCAGTTGTTTCGCCGGCGTAATCGTTGTCAACGGCGCGCGCCGCGCCGCCAACCTTGTCCGACGCCTTGCGCGGCGTATCCGCATTACCCGCCATCTGGTACAGCTCGATCAGGTCGAGTAATGGCGACGCCTCAATCATTGCATTCAAAACGAGCGCTCGCAGCGCCGGATTGCTGTTTCCGTTCTCGCCGCTATTTCCAGATAATGTTCGTAACCGCATTTTCTAACCCTTCAAATAATTGTTATTAAAAAATAATTTCAATTTGCTCCCGACTGCCTATGGCTCGTAGAGCGTTCCCGCAGTCGGAACTAAATACCCTTAACTTGGTTGCTTGAACGCCGCAGCCGCAGCCGCTCGCAACTCCGCAGGCGTCTGCTTGTTTTGTTCCCCGCCTTGCGCTCCCGGCTCACTGCCTTTCTTTCCCTTCCCGTCATCCGCCGGCTTAAACCCTGGTAATACCGGTCTCGTTTCATACGCTTTCACCGTCGCATCGAAGTTTGCCTGTAAAAGTGTCTCCAGCGTAGGCACATCAGCTTCCGCGACGCGCCCCTCGTCTTTCATCTTTTTCACGAACGCTTCCCGCTTCGCTTTCGCCTCGGCGTCGGCGCGTTCTTTTTGAGACTTGATTCCATTTTCCCGCTCCGTTTTCTCCGCGGCTAAAGCGTCCTTCAGTTCCTTGTTATCCTGACGCAACGCGTCAATGAGCGTCTTTAATTCCCCCGTAATTCCGACCTCTGTCGTGGTTTTTTGCTCGCTGGACGGAGCATCCAGTTTGAGTTCCTCGATTTTCGCCTTGACCTCGTTAAACTTTTCATCAGGCAAATTCAACGCCTTGAGCAATGCTAAAATTTTTTCCTTCACAAAAACAATCCTTTGAAACATTTGAATACAATTTCCACGTTGCAATGTACTAAGCCCGTATATCTATAAATACCGACATGTACCTGTCGGGTTTTTTTTTCTCTTTTCGTAGTTACATTATTTGCAAATAATTGCAATCCCGTAGATAATTCCCCTCTGTCGAAGATCCGCCTTTGGCGGAAGAGGGGGAAGGGGTGTGTAAAACTATTAATTATAGGTCTATAAATGAGCTTTGTAAATCAAGAAATTCTCAAATCGTTCGCACAAAAAAACAGCTGGCTCACTGCCGCCGAAGCTCCCGACGGGCTCGATGAAACAATCCTTCAGGTGGACGACATCATTGCGCTCACGCTTCAAATCCCCGTACCGGCAACGCCTGCAGATGCGCGTCCCATCCTGCGCAACATCGCTTGCGCTCTCGTAACCTGGTTCACGACAGGACAGCAGGGGAAGATCGAGGAAGTCGAGTACAACCGCAGAAAGGATATGTATAACAACGCTATGCAAACGCTTACGCTAATAAAGGAGGGAAGCCTCAAGCTCGATAATGATGAGCTCGCCGCCAAACCCGAACCCATGTTTCAATCGGATACGGTAATCACAAAGCTATAAATCATAGTCATCATTCAATCACATTAATCATAGTTAAGACAAATGATTATCCCCGACACAGTCGCCGAAGCAGTAGCCACGCTGCTCAACACGAACAAGCTCGAGCTTGGAATCGAGTCCGCCGGCGAGATCGGCGAAGAGGTACCCTCTACGTTCGAGCCGCCATACATCGGACTGTACATTGATACGGTCGAAGAATCACAGGGCAACCTGCATACAAAGTCCATTGCAGTTCCCTTCGAGCTTGTGATGCTCATCGTTTCCGCTCAGGGTCAAACTGTGCAAGAATCCTCCTCAGCAGCGTGGACGATTGCGTTCAAAACATTCAAGCTCGTCACAGAGACAGCCTTTACGATTGACGGCTCGAAGTTCGTGCTTCAACCGCGCTCGCAGCCTTTTCAGATTTTGAAAAAGACCGCCGCGGAAAGCGTCGTCACAATCCGTTGCCGCTTTCACCTCAATAAATGGGAATAAGAATGTTGAACGAAGTGAAATCCGCCTCTGGCGGAGAGAATAAAAAAACAGCCTCTGCCACGCAAGTGAAATTGAACAACAACGGCGGGACAAAAGGGAAGCGCTGGTCAACAATTCCCAACCGCAAAAAAGCGATTACCCTTTTCAACCAGGGAAAAACCATAAAAGAAATTATGGCGGAGATCAACCTCAGCTACTGGCAGGTCTATAATTGCATTGCCGGTCGTTCAAAATCGAACTACCGCCCGCGCCGCGACAAAGGACAGAGGCGCAAATTCGGCGCCCCGATTGACGACGCCGAAAACCCGACAGACCTTTCAGCATTCAGCGACCCGGACGACTTCCTGAAATTCCAAACTCTAAGAACGCTTGAGAAGATAAACTCCTCGACGCTTCCTCCGGAAGAATCCGTCAAAGCGCTCAAAGATTGCTCCGTAATTTTGAAGGACATTCACAACCGCGAAATGCAAAATAAACTGAAACGCGGCGACGCTGAAATTATAGCGCAGCTCATTCGCCGCTTCAAGCCCGACGCTTCCGACGAGGAGGTTATCCTGATTTACTCGGAAGAGCTCGAACGGTACGAGAAGGCAGGTCAATGAGCAGCACATTCACCACAGGACGTGAAGTCCTCGATAACCTTCGAAAGCTCGCCGAGAAGAATCAGAGGGAATCTCTCCGCTTGCAGAAGCAGGCAGAACGGGCGGAAGCCGAACAAAAGCAACGGGAGCTTGACGCCCTGCTCAAGCCCGTCGCTCCCTTCGCCGGCGAAGACGCAACACCCGCCGCTCAACGCTCACGGCTCATTGCCTCGTTGTCTGATTTTTGGTTCTGGGATATAACCTACTTTCCTCCTGAAATGTACGACGACTATTCCCCGATCGGCGAGTTCCACCGCGAGATCGTCCGCATCAACGAGAGGCGCGACAAAAAGGCGCATGTCGTTCACGGTCCCCGCGGCTTTGCAAAAACGGCGACCCTGAAAAAGAAGTTCGCGTACGACTTGCTGCATGGTACGCGCCGGTATATGGCGCTAGGATGCGAAACCCTAACGCCTGCTGCAAATTCGCTTGCCGACATCGTGCTCTTCTTCGAGACAAACCCGCGTCTCTGCCACGATTATGAAATGAAATGGAATCAGGCGAACGAAGACACCCTCTTTTTGCAGACAAACGCGAACCCGAAAGGGACGTACATCTCTGCCATTTCGCTCGACCGTTCCACGCGCGGACTGCAGCGCGGCTTCATCCTCCGTCTCGATTACATTTACCTCACCGATGTCGAGAACCTCACGAGCTCGTTTACTTCCGACTCCATCGCTGCGCGTATTGACAAGATCAACGAGATGCGCACCTCTCTCACCGATGACGGCACGCTCCTCTGGGAAGGGAACAACTTCGACGCCCGATGCGCCATGAACCATCTGGTACGGGAGCAGGAGAACGGCATCCTCTCCGATCAGTTCGAGCTTCATATCTTCCCCGCATGGTCGGAGCGGAGCGGAGATCAGCCTCTGGCTGAGAGTAATTCCCCTCTAGAGACGGGGGAGGGGGTGTGTGGTAGCTTATGGCCCGAGCGTTACCCCGCCTCTTCCGAATCCGAGCTCAAATCTCTGTGCAAACCGAAAGACCAGTATGATTGGAATGGCAACTTCCAAGGGAAGCCGACAGTTAAGTCCGGCGACATTTTCCCCGACACATATTACCGGGAATGGGAAATGCTCCCCAGGGATCTGAAAGGCGTCATCTTCACCGACCCGAATTGCGCTCTGAAAGGGAAGGGGGATACCACCGCAGCGACCTGCCTCGCATGGTCTCCCTCAACGATGAATTATTATATCGTGAACGCAATTTGCCAATCATACAGCGACAGCGACAAGCTCCTCATGGATATTCTCGTCATGCGCGGGCTTACATCCGATCTCGTGAGCGGCAGGCATCTTGGCTTTGATGGGAACGTTGCGAACGAATCAACCTGGACAAACCATGTTCGCAACTTCGCGCTACTTCACAATCACCCCGTGCCGCCCATTCATTACAAGCGTTACCGCGTGGACGACATCACAAAGGGCGCTCAGACCGCTTACCAAAACGGGACGCTTTTTTTTCCGCCTAAATTTCGCGACCTCGTTCACGGCAAGCTCTACACCGATCAATTGTTTTCGTTTCGCGGGAAGAAAGCAAACAAGCAGGATGACGCTCCCGACTCGCTCATCAGCGCGTTCGAGATGCTCCATGAAATATTCAAGCCATCCCCGCGCGGCAAAAGCGACAAAAAAATTCTCTCTCTCTCAAAACGCTCCGTCACTGGAAGACTCTAATCACTGACATACTGACATACTGACTACTAACATACTGGCTACTGATTATGTACATCAACTCCGACCTCGCAACCAAGCTTACCCCCGAACTCACGCGGCTTGCCAAATACGTGCAATCCGCGAACGCAACCGATGCAACCCGCGATGTGCGCCCGCTCATGTCCTGGCTGATGCAAATCGGTCAGATTGACCCACACTTTATGGGGCTGCTCCAAACCCGCAAGCTCGCTCTTACAGGGTTCCAGCGGCGCATTGACATGCTCGAAGGCTTGACGGCAAAAGACGCAGACAAGAAACGCATCGAGCAAATACGGTCAAGGATGGTCAAGTCCGGCATCAGCAAGCTTTTCGGCAACATTGTCAACGCGTATATCTTCGGGCAGGGGGCGGTTCGTCTTGTCTGGCAAAACGATTCGTTGCTCGGAACGCGCGTTGCTTCCGTTCAAAAGTATAACCTCACCGAGCTCGACATTGATACGAAGTCGCTTAATGGCTTGCTCTTCATTGATACAGATACGAAGTCGCAGGCGTTCACCTCCAAGCCTCTCGACCCGGCGACGCACATCATCATACGCGCCAACCCGCTCGACGGCGTTGACGAGAACTTCACCGGTTCTTTTGCGCGCATCAATATGATTTACGCCTGGCTCAAGTACGACGACATGTTCCAGTGGTCCATGGCGAACAAAAAGTTCGGCGACCCGCTCTTGTACGCGCAGTACATCAAGGGGGCTGACCCCGACGAGATTCAGACAATCGTTGACGGGCTTGACGCTCTCTCTTCGAGTTCCCGCGCCGCATTCTCGGACGACGTGAAGCTGAACCTTCTCGAGGCACAGCGCTCCGGCATTGTTGAAATGCACAAACAGTTTGTCGCGCTTATCGAAGACAAACAAAGCATCAGCATCCTCGGACAGGCGATGACGACGGATTCCAAGGTCGGGAGCAACTACGCAAAAGCTCTCGCCGGAAATTTCGTCCGGGAGGATTATCTCTATGGCGACATCATGCTCGTACAGGAGATCATCACCGACCAGTACCTTGCGCAAGACTTCGCTCAAAATTATTCCACAGCGGAACTATGCCCCTACGTCCTCCGCTTCAACGTGGACGAGATCGGGGACACCGAGACAAACAGCCGGGTAATCCTGAACATGAAAGACGCCGGGATGAAAATCCGGAAAGACGAAGCTTACCGGAAAACCGGTTTCACCCCTCCCGCCGAGACAGATGAAATCCTCGAATAAATTGAATTCTGCTTCCCTTAACAAGGGAAGGAATAAGGAAGGGTTATGACAACCGAAGAACTTGAACGGAAGCTCGACAACCTTCCCAACAAAATTATTGACGAAGTGGTATTGCTCCGTCTCTCTTCCGGAGTTATTGCCATCATCCGTAAACGGACGCTCGACGGCAAGTATCTCGAAGGCTCAAGCCCCGGCGCCGAGCAGTACTCCGTCACGCCGCTCCCGCTCCCGTTCGCGAAGTTCCAGGCAAATGTAAAAGCGAAGCTCACAAAAGAGCAGGCGCAAAATAAAGACAAGTATGTTCTGTTTACCGCTAAGAGCGGCAACACGTGGATCATCGTGCAGGGAGGATATAAAGAGTTTCGCAAGCTCGCGGGCAAGTTCAGCGATCATGTGGTGATGAGCTGGACGGGCAGGCTGATGCGGAACCTGGGTTTAATCAGGAAAGACGACTCGGGCGCCGATGTAGGATTCCCCGACACGGACGCTGAACGCATCGCCCGCTATCACAACATCGAGGGGGCAGGGAAATCTCGTCGCAAGCATGTTTTTTTCGATTTATCAAAAGAAGAGCGGGAGCGCCTCACCAAGCTCGCCGGGGAAACTATCTCGAAAAATTTGTTAAAAGTCTTATCATAAAAAAATCCCGCCCGTATGAATGTTTATCACCACGGACGGGATTTATCGGAGGGTAGTTATTCTCCGGCTTTTTCGCTGGTAAAGTAGTTGGGAGGCGTACCGCAAACGTTGCCGGACGATTCTCCGTTTAACCGGTAAACGGAGAGGGAGGATGTATCAATAAATTCCAAACATTTGCCACCACTGCCGGAACCTGCCCCTGTCCAGCGTCAATTTATTCATTATTCCCCTTTAATAATTTATCAATTTTCTTCTGTACACGTTTCAATGTCTCTGTAAGTTTTTTTAACTTCTGTGCTTTTGCCCGGGCCTTTAGTATAGTCCCGAAATGCTTCCTTATAGTATTTCTTGCTGGTAATCCCGGTATCATTTTATAACGCAATTTCCTATCAGTAAGAATTGTTCCCGTTCTGTCCTGATATGCCAGTATAGCATTTAATATTTTTTCCTCCGTCCAATAAGGTTCATCGGTACGCGTAGAATAGTCGCCGGGCTTTGTCGGCTCGTAACCCGCCGCTCTTACGCCATTAGAGAAACTACCGAATTGTCTGCTAAAAGCTCCGCGAGATGGGTAATTGTTTTTTGCTGTAAACTCACGGGCGCGGGGAACCCTTCCATGTGCCTGATAAAAACTTTTCACAGCTTCTATGAGTTCCTGCTTAGTCCACTTTTTGCCGCTCCAATTTACTTCTTTCATAACGCATCTCCTTTCCCTATCGGATAAAGTTCTTCTTGCACTTCTGAAATGTTTTTTTTGATCTCTTCTAAATCGTTTTGGATGAGCATAACGAGCCAGCCGTCGGAACGATAATATTCATCTTCGTTTGATTCTATGCTTCTGTGAAGGGTATCGAACACTTCGTTCAAAGCGTCTAATTCGTTTCGGCAATTAAACAGCTTTGCCTCCGGCGTTGTTTCGGGTGATTGTGATGTAAAGTACATTACTGTGCCTCCTTTTTATAATATTGTTCTATTTTGATAACAATAAGTCTAAGTAGGCATAACCATTTTGGAAATACAACTGGTTTCCACGCAGGGTTTGTTGGCAAACCACTTGAGCGGATTGCATTATTCCAATTCCCAAAGATTTTATACACAGTGGCGTTACTGCAATATCCCTTGTGTTTACAAAAATCTCTTTTAGATGGTACTCTCCCATTTTTCTTATAAAAATCAAGAATCATTTCAATGATTCTCTCCTTATTAAGTTTCTGTTTCATAGAAACTCCTTTAGTTATTTGGACATTTGTGTTTAAAATAATATACCGCCAGTACGTCCAAAGCCACCAAAGGTGGGCTCCACCACAACAAGTGTGATGATACTGGCGGTAATAAAACTAAAACACCGCACTTGCGGAGGCGGATTTTCCGCCTTTGGTTACTTTGGACAAGGGCAATATACAAAAGGCAACAACAAAAGTCAAATCAATCACTCAGTCCATCCACCTGTGCGGTAAGATAATGTTGGCAACGATATCCCCCTAGGTACACGGAAGTAGGCTTTAACCCCTGGCCATTATCCATTGCGTCTAGCTCCGCTATCGTATATATTTTCCCGGCATGTTCCCGGCAAAACGGGCGTGTCGTAGCATTTACCGGACCATCGTACTTAAATTTGGTTATTCCTGATTGTGTAGCGAACTCAACATGGATAGCGTTGTCAAAAGCCGCAAGCGATGTATTCGCGAGCGTCTCCGCGTGTGCGGCTCCCATGCCACGCTTGCCCAGCGCGTCGCGTAAATCCGTAAAGCCCTTGCCCGCGCCCACCGCCTTACGCACCTCCTCCATGATAATTTCGCGCTGCTCATCCTGCAGTCCCTTAAAATCAACCTTGTACAGCGAGCGCAGCTTCTCATACTCTCCCGGCTTTAGTTTTATCACCCCCGCTCCATGCTCGGAGTTTATCCCGCTTGCGGGACTCACCGCTCTATCCCTAAAGTAATCAGCCCAAACTTCCTTAATCTCCGCCTGCGCTTGCTTCACCTCATCGGTCAGCAGCTTTTGCGCCGCCGGCTTAATCTTAAATTGGGCTGAGACTTTTTTTATCAACACTTCCAACCGCTCCTCACGCTCCGTCACACTGAGCGAAGTCGAAGTGCCACCGCTTGCTCTCCAGAGCGCGTCAATCTCACGCAGCAACGCCCGCTTATACTGCATCGCGTTCTCTGCCAGGTCAACGGCAACACGTTCGCGGATGGTATTAATTTTTGGACGGGACATTAAAAAACCTCGATAATTTCGAACCGCACGACATAAAGCAACTCAGGCTCATCAAACCATTGCTCCCACACTTGCATTGGAGTCAACTTGCCGCATTTTATTTTTTGCATTTCCAAGAATAAGAACCCTTCTTTTTCAAAATCAATTTCCGGTACAAGGTTGCTCCATTCTCGATACGGTGTCTCCTTAATAAGAATCTTCCCAATCGGCACGCCGCCAAAACTCGTCTGCCTGCTATATGCCTCGACGACATCGTACTTATGAAACTTCGCTGCATACTCATCAGACCAATCCCGTCTCGTCACCGTTTTTTGCCGCGCCTTAAACGCGGGCGTTGTCCATGCAAAACTAATTATCATACTCATTTACTTTCAATCATAGCCGACTTTGTCGAGCCTCGTCCCGCCAGTGCGGGACGGGTTCTCATTCAATCAGTTTAATCATAGTTCCATCCTTGTTTGTCCCGGCAATTCCCTTGGACCCCGTTTGTGGTACGGCTCGCCGGTTGCCGTTTCTTCCGTTTCAAAAATAAAACCGCAATTCGTGCAAGCGCGACCTCTGCGGATGAACGGCAAACCGAACGAGTCGTCCGTTTCATAGACGTATCCGGGAAGCTTTTCCCGCGGCACGTCGGTTAAGTCGCGCTTGCATTTTGGGCAGATCATTAAAATAAACTCTCCTGCGCTTCCGCCCCGTTCGCCCTTTGCAGATTAAAATTGCTCGGATGCGACAGCTTGTAATCCGTCTCGACCGCAGCAGCGTCGTTGTACCACTCGGATTGCCCCTTATACCCCTTGGTGTAAGGCTTCACCCGCGCGTCGAAGCAAACAACGTCTCCGGGCGCAAGATGCAGGGCGTTAAACATCGCGCCGTCGCTGAACCAGATGTGGTCGCACACTTCCGCACCGCTCATATCCCGTATATCCACGAAGAGAAGCGTTCTCAGCACCCGCCCGTTCCAGCCCCTCTTCGTGCCGTACTTCTTAAACACGGCTTTCACCCGTACCCGCTTGCCGTTGATGGCTTTCAAATTCTCTCTCATTTTGTCATCCTGAGCGTAGTCGAAGGGTCACCATTCACCATTTATATGGCTAACTCCGCACACAGCGCAGATGCTTTTTATCGGCTTGGGCTTGCGCTGTCCCCGTTTTGTGTTCAGCGCATACTTTTCTATCTTGAAAACGGTTTTTCGACCGAGACTGAATTCATGTCCGGAGGCAGCTTTTTCGAGTTCATACAGGCTTTTGAGGTCTATTCCTATTGCTTTTGCCCCTTCCTTCAAACTCAACCCTTTATTTTTGAATCGTTTTAAGCAATTCTCAAGTAGTGCGTTCCAATCTTGGTTCAAAAAATTCCCACCGATTTCCACCGCATTGTAGCGCGTTTGAAGCCCGCTCACGCCGTGCATAGTCTTACTCACAGCATCGCCGTCACGCATCGGATGTCTTTCTCGATAAAAATGCCTTCAATTCTTCCAATTCCGCCTTGCAACCCTTGCAGACATTTATAACCCGCCCGCGCAGTGTGCGATACTGCACGTACTCGCCCGTGTGCTTGTGTTCGTCCCCGATAGGCGCATTCAGGTACGAATCACACCGTGAGTTTATTTTACGCTTTGCTTTCATTGTTCCATTCCTCCCGTCCTTGACGAGGCTCGCTCCAAGCGGCTTTTATCTTCATCACCTGCTCATGCACCTCCTCCTGGCTTTCCTCCCTACAGTCCGTAGCCATGTCGGAGCGAAGCGGAGATCCGCCTCCGGCGGAATCAAATACAGTAACCGCGCATTCATGCCGCCTGTCGCTCCAGTATCCTTCATAGCACTTTGGGCAGTGAACTATTTTCCGCGTCTGCGCTTCCGATTTTTCCTTTCGTTGTTTCGCCCTCTTCTCGCAACTCACTTCCACGTACCGTACGCTGAACTTCCCGTTCGTCGCTGCGAGCTTGATCACCTCGAACACCTCATCCCACCCGTACTGCTTCCCTAGGGAGCAGACGACTCTCTCGATGCCATAGCTATACCGGAACGCCGCGCCCCACCAGACCCGGAGCCAGTCAAGAACCGTAGTGTCGTTCTTGACCGGAAAATCGTTCTCCGGGTCCAGCATGGGTTTGGGGTTGTCAATATATTTCTGAAAGTCGTTCAAGGAATTAATCCTGTATGGATTCCCATTTTATCTCGATGCCGAATTGTTCTGTCTGGTCTATTCGCAAGCCTACGGAAGAGAGCTTTTCATCGGTAATCTCGTTTGCAGCCGAATCAGTCAGGATGGAATCCTTGTCAACTTCCTTCTTTGTCCTCACGTACTTGACGAGGTTGAGCCGTTCCAGAAGCTCTATCACTGTGTTCCAGTTATACTTACGGTTCAGGAGAGAAACCTTGGGCGGCGTTTTCCTGAACCCGACTGAGCCATGCACTAAATCACGCGTCCGTACTTTTTCGAATTCGTTTTTATTCAGCGTGCAAAAGTTTTCAATATCCTCCTGGAGGGCAAGCACTGCTTGCCGTGATTCAGCTGTCTCCTTATCGAACGTCTCGCGCATCGCTTGCATCTTCGCATTCATATCGGCTTCTTTCCGTTGAATGTACGATTCGTTATTAGCAAGCTTCAAGAGAGCCTTATCAACGTCATCGAAGCTCTTCATCGTTGTTTTAATTGTCTGTTTTGCCATAACGCAAACCTTTCTGTTAAATTGTTGTTGGTTAAAATTATTTATATAACTACTCACGTTTGGAATGCTCCAATCTTTTTGTGTGTCGCTCGATATTTCAAGTACGCTATCACCGCTATCGCTTTCCGCTCCGGCATTTTATTAACATCATCCACAAAGCCGTACCTGCTCCCGAGCATCTGCAGGAAGTACTCATCGCTCCATCCAAGCTGCGTTACGAGGTCGCGCATGTAGCTCAGCTGCCGTTGAGTGATGAAGCCCGGCTGTTCCAGCGCGTTATTCATTTGTTGCTTCCGCGCTTTCACCTGCGCTTCGATTCCGCGTAACAGCGCAAGCGCTTGGTCCGGCTTGAGGTCGCTCAGCGACTCGCAATAAAACGGCTCCTCTGTAATTGTCAGGTGCAGCATCTCATGCGCCCGACCTTTTCCAACAAGCTCCGTCGCCGCAGCGTGAAGTTTTCTATTCATCTCTGCCGTCATAAGTTCTCCCAGTTATCAGGAAGCTCAGAAGCCGGCGTCTCCATAGACGACGCCTTTAGCCCGGAACTCCAGCCGCCCGTCTCTGACGAGGCTCGACTTTGTCGGCAATGCGAGCAGTACGCCAGCGTCACCATTAATGGATTGTTTTGCATTTTGCATTTTTCATTTTGCATTGATTACGCCGCCTCCTTCGCTAAATTATCCACCTTCTGAATCGTTATCACCCGTCGAATAGCGTCCTCGATATCGCCCGCGCCGACTTTATTCCACTCGAGCTCGCCCTCCTCGTGAAGCGAAGCGATTTTGCGAAAGGCGCGGGAGAGCGTGTCAATGTCGCCGTGCTTTCCGATGAGCTCCGAAATGCGCCGGGCTTCTTTCCGTTCCAGCATGATGCCGTACATCGAGACAAACTCACGAACGTCGTCCGGCGTCGCGTGGACAAGCTCGTACTTGTCGTCGCTCCGGCGAAGGAACTGACCGAACACGGAAGTATCCAGACGCTCGACGTTCATGCGTGAATAGAACTCGTAGCTTGCCATAAAGACGAAGCTCAGGTCGGTTTCGTCATAAAGGTCGCGCAATAATTCAAGAGCCTTCATGGAGAGCTTCTGCGCCTCGTCAATGACAATGCAGCCGTGGCTCTGTTCGAACTGCGCGTGCAGCTTCCGATAGACTCCATAGCCGTACGTCTTGTATGAGGAAGCAAGGTTGAGCGATGGGAAGGCTTTCGCAATCTCATTCAGAAGCGCAGTCTTGGAATGGTAGTTCATCTCCGTGATGCGAAGATAGCCGATGGTATAGTTCGCTTTCAAGTCCTCGATCACCGCCGCCGCAGCGTACGATTTTCCGCATCCGGTGGGACCGGACATAAAATAGAGCCGCTTGCTTTTCGCCGCGCCTTCCGTCGCCGCCTGGATCATCCGCTTCACATTTGTGTTTGCGAGAAGCATCTTCCCTCCCATCCCCGCCATCTGGTAGATGATGGAAATCGTCGTTTCGTCCCGCTCGCGTATCAACGCGTCAATGAGCTTGGGGTTGACTGCTCTATTCAATGCGAGCAGCTTTCTCCAGCCCTCTTTTTCCCGCAGCTTCGCGAGCGCTTTCTCTAGCATCGTTTGCATAACTACATCGCTTTCAGCCCAAACGAGTTGTTCAGCACGTCCTGCACGTCCTTTAGCTCGTTAATCATCCGCGAAATGCTTGTGTGGATTTTCATTCGTTCCTCCTGCGTCAGCTTGCCGTCCGCGCAATAAACTTTCAGCGCCTTTGAAAAATCGCCCGACGCTTCATAAACGTCGAGAGCTTCCTTCACGAGGTCAAGCGAGTGTTCGCGTTGATGCTTCTCGAACTCGACACGGAGCGGCGTTCCGCCCGTGATGGTATCGAAAAAGATGACGTCGTTCAGATACACGGTCAGCTTTACCAGCAGCGTCGCCGGCATTGTGCGGTTACCCGACACAAACGCGTACAAATCATTGTACTCCATGTTCAAGTCTCTCGCAGTCTTTTCGACGCTGTACTTTTTTGTCGTTATGAAAATGTATTGAAGCATTCCGATCAGCTCTTCATCATGCTTCCTGTACGTCTTGTATTGATTATGTTTACCCATTGTTCTGCTACCTTTTTGTGAATTTTACTTTTGTGATTTTTTCATCTGTCAAATTAACTTTACAAACATGCGTGAATCCGCGTAATCCGCGTAATCCGTGATCAGTTCTTCGGCAGCATCCCCTTCAACGCTTCAATCTGCTTATCCTTCTTGCGTAGTTCGCGGTTCATCATCGAGTACAACTTCATCGGTATCGTCACCATATAGGTGTCATCCGTTTCGCCCGCCGGCATCTCCTTCCGCAGCATCTCCTCATGCACCCGCGTTAATTCCGATATGGAAATCAATCCGCTCACAATTTCCCTGCTTCGTGCATCTTTGAGAGAGTGATAATTGCTTTCATAAACCGTAATTCATCACGATTCAATTCTTTATCGGTCTGCACCTTTTCCAATAGTCGCTTTGTGTTATTTTGAATCCAGAAAAAGAAGTTGCCAATAAACACTTTTTTTATTTTTGAACCTGTCTCTGTCATTTTTTATATCTCCGAAATAATTCCAAATTTTTTCTGCAGCCGCTTTGCTTCTTTCTCCGCGTCCTCTGCGTCTCTGCGATTCGTTTTCTCCTCCAGTTCCTTCACCGCTTCCACCACGTCAAGCGTCGGAGCGCTCGGGACAGATGACTGCAGCAACGCCTTCACGTTCGACTTCGCTTCGCTCACCGTCTTTCTTTGTTTTGCCATCAGAGACTTTACATCCGCGTTCAGCGGGTCCTGCCGCTCGACGAACGTCGCCTCTCCGATGTACTGCCCCTCGATGTCGAATACCAGGAGCAACTTAGGAAGGAACTCGAACTGCTTCTTATCCGCTCGATGCCACCAGAACCCATCCACCGGGTTGAACCGGATATAGACCGTCTCGAGGCGATGCTTCCAGAACGCTTCGCTCCGGTAAAAGAAGTGCTTCTTAAACTCGATATGCCCCGTGTTGCGTACCTTCCGCGTGTCTCCATCTAAGAAGTGAAAGGCTATTTTCTGCACCGGTGCGCGCCGCGGAGGATTTTCTACCGTCAGTTCATTCCACAATTGTTGCGGCGATTTGCCATCCATCCCGAACCCGGACGACGCCCTATTATTATAGAACTCGATAAACTCGCACACGCTTGCCGCCAGCGAGTGAAGGTCGCTGAACTCGATAAACTTTCCGGATAGCGGTTCCTTGTACGCTTTGCCTTGATTGTGCTTTGCGATCGCCTTTGCAATCGTTTCCGGCATCAGCCAGTACTTACTTCCCACCCAATCGCCGAACTGTTTCGCCCAATCCGTGAATCCGCCCCGCCCGAACGTTCTCTCGACAGGCTTGCTTCGCGGGTTCTTCACAATCGCTCGCAGCGAAGCCACTCCAAGCGCGGGCAGGATGCCTTTGTACTCAAATGACTTCACATCCCGCTCTACGTCGTCAACAAAATCCAATCGGTAGTTCAGCGTCTCTAATTTTTCGCCGGCGACTTTGTATGCTTTGAATTCTTTACCGTTGTCCATAAAAGCTATTTCGGGAATTCCATAATTAATGAAGCAATTAAAGAGCGAAGTCTTCGCTCCGAGCGCGTTCGGGAACTGCGTCAGCGCAACCCCGACTATCATGCTCGTCCGCCAATCCTGCCAGACGCAGGCGTAAGGCGTGCAGAGCGTCCCGTCGTGCCACCGGATAATTCTATCTATCCTGGTAAAGTCACCGATGATAACTTGAAGGGGTTTGAGGTATGTTTTGTCGCGCAAAATCGGCTCGCTTGCCTGACGCAGCGCCAGGCTCCCTTTATTAATAAGAGTAAGCTCGTCTTTCAGCGACGTCTCGAGCTGGGCGGCGATCCGGTACATGGTCCGGTCCGGGATGTGAGGGAGGCTCTCATCGTTCCGGCAGAGTTCAAAAAATTTCAATCTCGTTTTCGCAAAAAGATAATGCTTGATCATCGCGTCCCGCTGCGCTTGCGTCAGCTTCTCGAACGCCTTCTCGCGCAGCTTGCGTCCATCTTCTCTATGATCTCGATACAGGTATGAACGCGAGCAGCCGGTTGCTTTAATGATAGCCGTTACTCTATCTTTCACCTTCATCCGCTCCCATCCCGGGCAGAGCCGGTCAAGCACTTCAACCTCCGTCGCGCTGAGCGGAGTCGAAGCGCCGAATCCCTTTTGCACAGCGTCCGAGCAAAACAACTTATCCGTCTCCAAAGTTTTCGTCACACTGAGTCCCGCTAGCGGGAAAGGGTCTCCCTGCCCGTCATGTCCTCTGCTCGCTTCTATTAACCGCGCCGCCTGTGTTTCATCCACTAATCCCTTCGCTTGCAAATCTTCAAGCGAGACCATCCGTATCTTACCGGTGTGCGTGGTGACGTAATCGGAAGCGACGTTGTATCTTGTCAACCGTTTACGCGTCGCGTCTGAATTCGACGCTACGATACCTACGAGTGATTTGAGGGGGATCGAGGTCATACTTCGTCTTCAGTTGGAAGCTGTATGAAATCTTGCACATCCATAATTTTTAGTGTAGATTTGTAACCGTCGGCGATCCAATTAATGATATCCTCAACAGTAGTAGTATGGCTTAACACAAATGCACGTTGTGACGCTACAACTTCGGGTTCCCTCATAAACGGCATCATGGTGCCATCCCCATAGACGAGTAAATATCTAATAGGCTTAATCATTCTATCACCTGTATTGTTTGTAAGTAGGATAATTCTCGCAGCAGCATGTCCCTCAGTTGCTTCACGCGCTTTGGAGTCGTTCGTACGCCTGACATAAGTTGCCCGATGTACCGCTCCGATAATTGTGTCCGGCGCGCAAGTTCCGCCTGGTTGATGAGCGGCTGCAATCTTTTAAGTGGACTTTTAACCATTTTTTTCTTATTTTGTTTGCTCATATAATTGAACACAATATAAAACATTTGTCTTAATTTGTCAAGTCTTTTTTTGATTATTTTTATACTTTTGTCTTATGTCTAAATTTCCTGAAATCGGTGTGAGATTAAGGGATTTTGGAGATAGGAATTTTTCTAAAATGATTGACTTCGCCAAAGCGTTAGGTTGTTCACCTCAAACGTTATCAAAATATTTGAATGGTGAACGGCGACCCGGAAATAAAATGATCGAGCGTTTAGAAAAATTGGGCTGTAATCGTCAATGGCTTTTATTCGGCACGGTTGAATACAAAGCGCCGGATACCGATTTAATAGTGAAAGAAAAAGGAGGGATGTTCTTTTCAATGCCGGGGAATATTAGCGAGAAGGAAGCGAAACGTTTGAAAGAACTGTTTAATCTGATTGCAACTGCTCCGGCGGGTGAGCGGGAGCGTTTAGAAGAATTGGTGAATATTTTTTTAAGGAGATAGTTTATGGGGTTTTTTACTGATATATGGTATGTATGGGTGTGTGTTGGGTTACTGATTATTATTGGGATAGTTTCAAGCATTTATGCCGCGTCAAAAGAACGACAATGCCCGTTCTGTTTAGAAATCATTCCTAAGGCGGCGATTGTATGCAAACATTGCAAGCGTGATGTTCCCAAAATGTAGTCGTACCCTTTTAAGATACGCAGGTTATCAGTGTCCCCTTTGGGGAACGAAAAGCATCATAGGGGGGCGGCTTTCCCGCTGATGCGGGAGTGGGCTTTTTTTTGTTGATACCATGCCCTGCATGGGCAGCATAATTCAAATCCGTTGTTAAACCAAAGCTGCAAAATACTTTTGTTGCCTGCGCTGAGTGAAGTTGAAATGTGGCTTCAAAAATATCAAGTTTATGGCACGTTACAGTCCGCCTTTGGCGGAGGTTCTTGGTAATTGGTTCTTGGTTAGTTGGTAATTCCCCTCTGGAGAGGGGAATAAGGGGTGTGTAGCATCGGGAATCTTACTCACCGCTTAACCACTCACGAATTAACCTGCTTCTGAAACCAGCCATCGAACCGCGATTTTTCGGAATTAACGGCAATCGGCGCAAAAGCCGCAAGTGCTTAATCCAAAGGCAGTTGCGGCAGAATAGTGTCGGCGGCGTTGCCACCATATTGAAATGAAAACAACTAAAAAATTATCCCCCCACTTTTATTAATATTGCCAGCGTCCCCGTCCGCCGAAGGCGGATCGGGGTAGGTCGGCAAGCCGCCACGACATAAATGTCGTGTCGGCTTCGCTGCGCAAGTTTGAATATTCAATTCGTTCGTTATGGTCGCAATGGCGTCCCGCCGATGGCGGGGCACTCATTGCTTTTTTCTCTATCAATAATTATGTAAGGAAGGTAAAAATGTTATCAGAAATTCTTTTAATCTTAATCTTTTCTGGTGTCATTGTATTGGTTCTAAAAGTGTTCGCTCTTCATGATCTCCTCAATGGTATAGCGGCAACGCTAAATAGGTTGCTTGAGGTCCAGGAATCATCCCTCGAATGGCAGTGCCATCGGTGTTATCAACCTAACCCTGGTTATGCAACGGAGTGTAAGCACTGCCACGTCCAGCGCAAACGTTAATCATGTCCGCGAGTTACCCATTAATGGGTAAATGTCCGCGAGGTAAAAAATCAAATGTCCGGTAGTCCTGCCTAAACTAAACCGTATTTTGCATTTTATGTCCGCGAGGTAACTAAAATGTCCGCGAGGTATCTACAAGCCATGTACGCAACTGCCTAAATTGCGCTATATTATGCAGTTGCGTTTCAGTTTGCTGGCAAATCTTTTCGTGGGGGGATATTTTTTGCTGTTTTCATTTCAATATGGTGGCAACGCCGCCGACACTATTCTGCCGCAACTGCCTTTGGATTAAGCACTTGCGGCTTTTGCGCCGATTGCCGTTAAT
>SCUC01000040.1 GCA_004322375.1 Bacteroidota bacterium | reverse complement strand
TGACGATGTCGGCAACGCCATAATTCATGTTCGAAGCGTATCCCACGTACACATCGCCTCCTTCTCCAACAAAGCCGTCTTCCGGACTTGTCGAATAGGTTGAATTAAAGGTTACTGACCGGACCACTTCTTTCGTGTTCAGATAGGTATAATTAAAATCTCCGCCAATCGAAATAGTATGCTTGAAGCCGGATTCAAAACTGCTTGCAAAACCTACGCCGACAATACTTGTAACAGAAACGCCAAGCTGCAAATCCGCTTCAACGCCTGCTCCATGCGCATGAAGCGATGAGCCCGTTTGCTTGGTGGAGTACGTAGAATCTTTCATAAAGGAGGAAAAGCTTCTGTCTCCCGGTGGATCATGGAGAATCATAATCGGTCGAAGCGGGTTGATGGTGGTGAATCGCTGCGGGCGAGGACGATGCCCTGTGATAATGACATCTTGCGATGTTGAAGCAGTTCGTCCGCTCCCTAATGTATCTTTCGCTACGTATTCAATTCCCCATGTATATGGCGCTAACGGGTTGGGACCCTTCGCGATAATCGTATCGTACGCGACCCCATCCTTAAACGAAAACTCTTTGTCAAGCTCCACGCTTATATAATCGTTTTTTGTAATGGTGCCTGTGTCAACGGGGCAGTGTCGTCCGTTATAATCTTCAAACAACGAAAGAGTGAGTTTAACGCGGTCCCCCTGGTTCAAGACGATATCGCCGCAGGAAGAAGGTTCAGGGAATCCGCTCTTTATTTCTACTTGAAGCGGCGCGCGATACAGGAATGTTACAGTGTCGTTATGTGCTTTCATGAGGCTTTGCCGTGAATCGTCAACAAACGGATGTACCGGATTGTTGTCAATGGACATCACCGTAACATTATAATTTAACGGGGGGATTGCCGCCGCGGTAACCCTTCCCGATAATGAATCTGTAAAGACGATAGTTTCATAACAACCGTTCGTGGCAGTGAGCTTAACTTTCGCTTTTCCAAGAGAATACTCACATTTCCCGCCGATAACGCTTAGTCTCATATCCCTCGTTACCGTATTCTCGAACGACCGGGAAATGACAACAGGCTGAGCAATATTCCTGATGTCCCAGAATGCAGGAACAAATTGAAAGTCATTTTTCTTAAATGAAATAGTGTGCGTGCTTCCCGGTTCAAATTCAACGCGGAATTTTCCATCTGTGCCTGTGAAAACAGGCGGTCGCGCAGGCTGACCATCTACCAGAACCTCGACACTGTCCGCAAAACAGCTCGTATTGAGATGTTTCACAAACCCAACAACCGGCAGAAGAGAAATATCGGTATAATCAATTCTCGATACTACCGTACTGCTAGGCGCAAGCGTTACGTCGCGTGTTTCAGGAAGAAAAATATGTGCAAATTTTTCATCCATAGGAATGTGGAGCGTCCAGATTGTGCTATCGGCATTGAGAATATTCCCAGCGTAGGAATTGATTGTTTCATCAGAAACAACAAGACCCCCGCCTTCATTCAATTTCCAGTACGCTGCCATTCCATCCTGTTGGGTTGTAAAGGGAGCGTTCATGTTCGCTTGAATTTGCTGCTGTGTTCGCTCGCTATTCCAGACGCGCACTTCATCGAGCCGCCCATAAAAATGAGCGGAGCCAAAGGAACCAAGCGTTGCAGTAGCCGATGCGCTGCCGGTATCAATGGAAAAATCACCGTTTACCGTCGCGCCAAGTTCCCCGTTCACAAAAAAGGTAACATTGGACGCGCTAAACCGGACTGCAACATGATACCACAGTGCGGTATCAAGCGGCGTATTGTCGGTTGCCGTTGTGGTTCCTCTCGCCTGGAATTGTAATGTTCCATCCTCAATAGAGAAGATACCCGATGAATTCCCCCCGTCATTGCGCAATGCAACGATCGGCTGTGAGCCGGAAACAGTCCGCGGATACACCCAGGCTTCGATAGTTCCGGTATTCAATGCCGTATCGCCAACGGTCGAAGGAATATCAATTGCATCGTCAACCCCGTCCATCTCCAGCGATCTGCCGATAATGGAAAGCTTTCGCGGCGTTGCGGCGAACGTCGTTCCTACTCCGTAATTCACCCCTTTGATGATATAGTTCCCGTCTATATTGGTAATTCCGCTGGTATAGACAGCAGCTTTGTTCGAGTTTGAAAAAACCATCGGAGCACAAAACAAACCATGATTTCTCGTAGCCGAAAGGTCGTATGCCCTGGTGCCTTTTCCTTCGTCAAATTTCCAATAGAGATGCAAATCGGGGTCGTCGGCGTCAACCGTTCTATCCTTGTTTTCAATCAGTTTTTCATTGGAACGCGTTTTCTTCCACCAACGGATTTCATCCAGATTCCCAGCAAAATAGTTGCCGACTCCTTCCCAGTATCCTGCAAAGCTCCGCACCGGGCGCGCGTCGCGTGGCGAGTGGTCGTCAGGAATAGTAAAGTTACCCGGCGCTTCGTTATCAAACATGCCGTTGATAAAGATTTGCGCTTTAAGGGAATCAAAAACAATCGCGACATGGGTCCATGTATTCGCGTTTAAATTTCTTTTACTCGATGCGACCGGAGTCCCTGCCTTCGCATAGAAAAATAGCTTTCCGGGAGTGCTGTCAACGGGGTTTCCGTTATTATCAGGATAGGTGCCTATCGAAACAACGCTGTACAAAGCAAGCGGGTGACCGGCTTCGGCAATAATACGCCGCTTTGAAAATATCGTTGATTGCGTCAACTTCGTAGGATAAACCCAAAACTCTATTGTACCCTGCCGGAGATTGTTGATTGCGCTATCGGCGAGAACTATTCTATCCCCATCGCCATTAAATTGAACTGAATAAGAAATAGTAGGCGTCAACACTACTTCAACGTCCGGAACAGGCACAGAGGCGCTTGTTTGAATAGTTCCCGTGATAATTCCGTTGGGATTAACAAATCCGACATCGGTTCCCATCGGACTATTGCCAAACCGGTTTATTGTGATTACTTCATACCGATATGATTGCCCGGGCAAAACGTTAAAATCAAGATAAGCATTTTGGGTGGGGGGGAAAACGCCGAGGAATTGTCCGTCGCGATAGAGTTTCTGCTCGGTTACCGGCGGACCGATGGGGTCCCGAAGAGATTCCCATCGTACCTCAATGCGGTCGGGGAAATCGCCGTCCGAGGCATAGACTATCGGCGTGTTCGGCTCGCGGAGCATAAACGCCCAAAATCCAAGCTCGATGCTGTTGGAACCGGATTGGATGTTTGGATTTCGCGCCGAGCCGATAAACGTGTTCCCGATAGTTGCAGAAATCTGAAAATTATTTGAAGATATTTTGCTTGTACCGCCGCTGTTCGATTGCGCATCTACCGGAAAAAGTTCTTTCGTCGGGTCACAGATTTGCGCATAGCCAACAGACACAGCCAGTAACCAGGCAGTCAGCAAGCAACAGGCTTGTAGAATTTTGTTTTTCATAACTACCTCAAGTATTAAAAGTGTGATTCATTGGTTTAATGATGTACAGTACTTTTAATTACTTGTCTTCATGATAAACGCAAGCGTATAATATGGGGGGCGGTTTTCGTGCGCCTGATCAGATCCAACGGTGCTTGTAGTAAACGTATGATTATGATCTCCTGCAGCTGCTATCGCATCATCCCTAAATCCTCCGATGCGGGTGTATTCTGCGTGGCTACCTCCTGTTCCACTGTCGTCTCCTTCCAGTCCGTTATTCCAACGGTGAGTATGCGAACCATTTGTTGAGGTAGTACCTGTATGGTTGTGGGAGGGCATTTGAGCCGTTGTTAACGTTACTGCCTTGAGACCGCCGGTATTTCCAACGGAGCTATAATCAGCATCTGCAGAGCTATACCCGACAACAAACCTGCCGCGTAAATCGGGTGTGCCGTTCGTCCCATCGCATATTGCCCAATTTGAAGGTATTGAGCCAATGGAACCGCTCCACATAATGATACCGCCAATGGGAATGCCAAGCTTGTTCGGGTCTGCTGTGGATAATTTCGTGTTATCAGGGAATTTTATTGTATCCAGGCTTGCCGCGCCGCTTGAAGGCACTTTATTGGTAAACCCGGCCATCGCCGCAGTGATATTTGCTGCGAACGCTTTTTGTAGCTTGATGCGCGGCTGCATTTCCGCTCCGCCTTGCGCTGCGATTCCCAAAAAATATACCTGACCGGCATCAATGGTCGGCAGCGATGTTACAGATCCTAACTCCACGGAAAACACGCCATGAGTAACAATAACGTTATCCTGCGCTTCCGTCCATACAGAAGTTCCACCGTTATCAACCGTGTAGAGCTTGAACACTAAGGAGTACGCTCCATCTTCAACGGAATGTCCGAGCCCGTCGCGTAGAACGCCCTGAACGGATGTGGTAAGATTTTGTGCAGAAGAAACAGAACAAAGAACAAAAAACAAGAATAATGAAGAGATAAGAGAAAAGCGCTTCATAATTTTACCCTTTAGAATGATATAAGAACGATAATGAATGATAAAATGAATATTAAAAACTTATACTAACATAGTCCGAAGCTCGAATAAATTTTCTTTGAGAACATACCCTGCTGCGCCGGCATTTTTCGCTGCGTCCTGGAATACTTCGTCTCCATAATCCGTAACGATGATGATTTTCGCATCCGGGTATTGTTCAAGGATTTTCCGTGTCGCAACAATACCGTCCATTCCTTCCATCCGGATATCCATCAGCACAACATCCGGCTGAACATCGGTGAAAGCAGTTACCGCGTCTTCGCCATTATCATATTCGAATAATTCCTTCGCAAAAGGGTCCACAACCCGTTTCAGCATTTCACGCATCATCGAGTTGTCATCAACAACCATTATCTTTTTCATCCTGCCGGGCACTGTCTTCTCATAATTTGAGAAAATATACATCTATTCTCGCCTGTCTTCTATAGGTATGAGTATTCATTTTTGTAGGGGGAAACCACTACGTTGAGCTGCAAAACGCGGCTGCTTGTGGGTTCAATCGTGATTTAAGAAAAATACTAAACGTAAGGAGCTTGGGGCGGAGTTGGAGGAGCGGAGGGGCAGAGGTGCGGAGGAGTATAGCGGCATGAAAATTATCAAGAACGAAGAACAAACTCTAAACTACAAACTTCAGTCAAAAGCTGATGCGCCTCCCTACGGACTGAAAGCTTGCGCAAATTAACCAACTACAAGAACCGTTTGTTCTCCATCGCAAAGCGAAAGAGCGCATTGGTGCCATGAATCTGCAGCTTGTCACAGATATTTGCGCGATGATTTTCTATCGTTTTCGGACTGAGGGAGAGCTTATCGGCTATTTCTTTCGTCGTAAATCCGTCTCCCACAAACCGTAATATTTTTCGTTCCGATGGCGTTAACGCGGATATTCCCAGCTGCTCATCCGACTTTAACTGTTTTCCACTACGACGTATTAGCATCTTCGAAAGCGACGGACTGACAAAGGGAATATCTTCTATAACGCTTGAGATGCAAGAGCGGATTTCACTTACAGCGCCGTCCTTCAACACGTATCCCATTACTCCAACATCCATCGCCCGGTTAAATAAGTCCTCATCGTCATACATGGTGAGGATGATGAGCTTTGTCGGCAAATTCTTTTTTTGGACTTCTTCTGCAATAGCCAGACCGTTCATCCCGGGCATATCAATATCAAGAATTGCTACCGCAGGAAGGAGAGTTTCAATACATTGGAGGGCGCGCAGGCCGTTGCCTTCTTCGATAATAGTTTCTACCAGCGGTTCCTTCTGGACAACCGTTCGTATCCCCTCCCGATAGAGCGGGTGGTCATCAGCGATTAAAATTGAAAGTTTTTTACTCATTGTTCAATGGTATTGCTATGGCAATAATAGTCCCCTCTCCGGGCTGTGAACGAAATTCAAGATGACCACCTAATATTTTTACCCGCTCTGCCATTCCGGAAAGTCCTAATCCTTTGTCATTTGTAGTGAAGTTTTCATTATAGTTGAATCCTTTTCCGTTATCTATAATGGAAATGCTGATGAAACGTTCGTTCGCAATCATGCTGAATTTTACCCGCGTAGCGCCGGCATGCTTCATGATATTGGTTACCCCTTCCTGGACAACTCGGAAGAGATTGATTTCTTTTTCTTTTGGGAGAAGATCGTTGACGTTATGTATCATCAGGTCAAACGTAATCTCCTTCGAGGATTCTACAATATTATTCAATGTGGATTTTATTGTCTCGGTCAATCCCAGACGATCGAGCTGCGGGGGGCGAAGATTATGGGAAATTTGACGCACTTCTTTTAACGTGTCACCCAGAATTGAAGATATCTTTCCGAATTGTTCAGATATCTCCGGTTGGGCAATCGAGCTTTCGAAGCCAAGCAATGCGCGGTTTTTTGCCACCAGCAGATACTGACCGATGCTATCATGAAGCTCTCCTGCAATTCTCATGCGCTCCGATTCCTGCCGCTCGATGAGCTTTCGCGAGAATTCTTCCTGGAGTACTTTTTCCTTTTTCAGCCGGGAGACGCGCCAGTAATAGATACAGGGACCGATTGATATGAAAAAAAGTCCGGCAAGTGAACGAAACCACCATGTCGCGTAAAACGGGGGCAGGATGGTAAGCCTGACCGATGTTCCTTCCACGTTCCACACGCCGTCATTATTCGAACCCCGTACCCGAAAGGTATATTCTCCCGGGTCTAAGTGCGTATAGGTAACAAATCTTCGCGTGCCGGAATAAATCCATTTCCTGTCAAACCCTTCCATCATGTACGCGTATTGATTTTTTCCGGGAGCTGTATATTCTAGCGCGGCAAACTCAAACGAAATGACATTCTCATCGTATGCGAGCTCTACTTCATACCGGCTTGCTTCCGAACTCTTCAACGGGGCTTCCTCATTGAATTTTTTGAATGATGTAATGACGATATTAGGAATATGCGGGTTATCCATCACGCTGTCCGGAAAAAAGGAATTCAATCCTTTCACCCCCCCAAAAAACATTTCTCCATGCTTGCATTTATAAAAAGAACCGCTGTTGAATTCGTTGCTTTGCAAACAATCATTTACGTCATAATTCTTAAACGACATTGCTGCAGGATTGAATTTCGAGATGCCTTTATTCGTGCTTAACCAGAGGTTCCCACGTTCATCCTCCAGTATTCCATAAATCACGTTATTCGGAAGACCGTCATATTCCGTAAATCTCTGGAACGCGTTGCTTTCCCGCATATACCTGTGTAATCCCGCTCCATCTGTTCCAACCCAAAGCGTGCCGCGTGTATCTTCATAAATCACTTTGACACGGTCGCTGCCCAAACGTTTGGGATTACCCGGTTCACTCAAATAGGATTTGATGTTCCCGGTCGGAGATCGCGGGTCCATCGAATAGAGTCCCTTTCCCTGCGTTCCTATCCATAAAATTCCGAAGGTATCTTTGGCAATATCATTTACCCATATCCGCGCAGTACCGGAATCCTGTTGAAATAAGAGATAATGTTTGATAGCGAGCTTGCCAGAGGGAAGTGGAGTAATTCGCTCAACCACACCCGAACTGGTTCCTGCCCACAGCGTTCCATCATGTTCGGCATACAGCGAATTTACCCAGTTGCTGCTGATGCTATTTGTATCGTCCGGCTGGTGATCATAGACGGTATAGCTCCTGTTGATCTTATCGTAACGAATCAATCCCCCTCCCTCGGTCCCGAGCCACAAGATATTCCCGCCACTAAGAGGGTCTGCCTCCACAGCATATACATTCGTCGGCGGCACCTTTATGACCTTACACCCGTCTCCGCCTCTATCGAAGCTGTTCAAGTGATTATATCCTCCCATCCAAAGAATATTGTCATCGTCCTCATACAAGCCGCGAATACTCTCCGTGCAGAGTGAATTTTTGGCGCCGGGATAGTAACGGTACAGCTGAAATTTCGGATTGGAGAGATTGAACTTGTCAACGCCCATGCCATAGGTTCCTATCCAGAGCAAGTTGCTTCGATCTACATAGAGAGCAAGAATAAAATTGCTGCTTAACGCGCCCGGGTTATTTTCTTCCGGCAGATATTGGGAAACATTCAGACCATCATCTTGAGTGAACACGATTTTCATTAAACCCCATCCGGGAGTACCGAACCAGAAATTCCCGTCTCGATCCTCTTTCATTGTCGTAACAGCACGAGTATAAATAGAATCTTTTCCACCGCGGACAAAAACAGGCACACTTTGAATTTCCTTCTTTGAGCCTTTTTGTATAGTGTAGAACGTGCTCGCTTCCCCCAATATCCAGAATCGTTGTTGACTATCCTCAAATACTTGATTTACATAATGACTCATCACTCCAATTGAATCTTCCCCCGGCTTGCAATAGGGAGCGAATTTACCGGTATTGGCGAGCATCCTGTTCAATCCTATATCGGTACCAATCCACAGAGTTCCTTCTCTATCCCTGTAGATACACCGTATGACATCATGGCTCAAGCTTGAATCAGTATTGGAATCGTGCCGGAATTGTTCAAACGTTTCCTTCACCGTATGAAAGCGAAATAAGCCGGAGAGCGTGCCAACCCAAATAATTAACGCCGAGTTTGTATCCGAAACCGTTTCCCGTTCAATGAGCAGCGACGTAATGGAGCTGTTGTGAACATCCGGGTTATTGGAATGCGGGAAGTACCGGCGATTCTGATGCGCGGTTTTACTAAGCTTGTTCAACCCGTTCTTTGTCCCCACCCAAAGATTTCCGTCCGGGTCTTCTGCAATAGCTGTCACAAAATTATCCGAAAGAGTGGTTGTATCCAGCGGGTTGTTCCTGTATTCCTTCATCGTTATTCCATCGTAACGGTTCAAGCCGTCCTGTGTGCCAAACCACAGGAACCCTTCCTTATCTTGATGAATACACCAGACCGAACCTTGCGATAATCCCTGCTCTACCGATAAATGCTCAATCTGGAAGAATTCTTGTGAATAGAGAGTTTCACTTTCAATAATGAACAAAGCGCTCAGGAAAAAGAAGTAATGTATGACGTAACAAAATTTCAATTTTTTATACAGGATTTTTTTTGATTTACAACGTACTCAGATTAATCTTCTCAACAAAATAATAAGTTTCTGATGTTACTCACAAACGATGTAAACTATCAGGATTTTCGTCTTCACGACCCTAACTCATCCTCCTTCCACCTTCTCTTGGTACCAACGGCATCCCCTTGGGACAAGAAAAGGGGGATTGAGGGTCTACGACCTCGTAGAGGAGTTGAGTTAAGAGGGTTGCAACAAGAATTCTCGTAAAAATTGCCCCCGCGTAACATCAATAAATTTGTATAAGGTACTAATTTTCCGGCATCGTGTCAATTCTTTCGATTTGATTTTGACAGGACGATTCCTTACGTTTCCTTATGGCTATGAATACTCCACTTATCCAGAAACGGCTAAAAGAGATTGTAGGGAGCGAAAATGTCCTCGATACACCGGAGGCGCGAATCGCTTTTTCGTATGATGCTACGGCGGGCTTAAGTTCCATGCCTCTTGCCGCTATCCGTCCTTCAAGTGCAGAACAAATATCAGCCATTGTCTCCCTTGCGAATGAAGAACGCTTCCCCCTTGTCGCGCGCGGTTCCGGCACAGGATTGAGCGGCGGCGCCCTTCCATTAAACAATGCCGTCGTCGTCCTGATGAACCACTGGAACCATATTCTGGAAATTGACGAGGAAAATCTTACGGTAACTGTTGAGCCGGGCGTTATTACCGGACAGCTTCATCAGACTGTTGAGAAACGGGGCTTGCTCTACCCGCCGGATCCGGGAAGCTCCACGATATGCACTCTCGGCGGTAACGTCGCGGAAAACGCGGGCGGCTTGCGCGGGTTAAAATATGGCGTCACAAAAAACTATGTGCTCGGGATGCAGGTTGTGCTGCCGACCGGCGAAATCTTGAACACGGGCGGAAAGATGGTGAAGGACGTCGCAGGCTATAATTTGAAAGACATTCTTGTCGGCTCGGAAGGGACACTGGGAATTTTAACAAGAATTATTTTACGATTGATTCCCAAGCCGGAGACATCGCGAACGCTCCTCGCCTTTTTCCCTACAATGAACGATGCGGCAAAAACCGTCTCTGCTATTATCGCCGCGAAGATTACTCCTGCCATGCTGGAATTTTTAGATAACACCACTATCCGTTGCGTGGAAGATTACGCGCATTTAGGACTTCCCATAGACGCTGCAGCAATGCTGCTTGTTGAAGTTGACGGACGAAACGCAATCATTGAAGAAGACGCTCTGCTGGTAACGGATATTTGCAACAAGAATAATGCTACATCAGTGAAGATGGCAGCAACGGAACAGGAATCCATTAAGCTAAAAGCGGCTCGCCGTTCTGCCTTTACTTCGCTGGCGCGCGTGAAGCCAACTACGATAATGGAGGATGTCGGCGTGCCTCGCTCGCGGCTGCCGGAGTTGGTTGCGCGCATTAACGAAATTGCCCGCAAGCACGACGTGATGATAGGCAATTTCGGTCATGCCGGCGATGGCAATCTCCATCCCAATTATTTAACCGATTCGCGGAATAAGGAAGAATACGCCCGTGCCGAAAAAACCGTGTTTGAGGTGGAAGAAACGGCAATCAATCTCGGCGGTACGATTACCGGAGAACATGGAATCGGTTTGTACAAAAAACCGTTATTAGAAAAAATGGTCGGCTCTCCCGCCATTCAAATGATGCGCACGCTCAAAACCATGATGGACCCGAACAATATTATGAACCCCGGCAAAATTTTTGAATTGAAGCCGCGCTGCGAAGGCAGGCTGCCACAAGAGCGTGAACAAATTAAAAAATTTGAGGATGTGGCGTGGATATAACCAATGCAAAATGCAAAATTAAAAATGAAAAAATTTTACTTAGAGGAGTGAAATATGCCTGAATGTTATATTTGCTTGAAGGAAGCAACTAATATAGACCAAATAGATAATCGGGATAAGTACGCAGTCAATTGTCCAAGATGTGGAAAATATGAAATAAGTGGGACAGCAAGAGTATCCATAAGAAACAAATTAGAAGATAATGCTTATTTACTTTCTGCTTATTGTAGAGAGAGAACTTATTTAGGCTATCCTTTATTGAATATTCACTATGGGAACATAGAATCTATCCTGTCTTCGATACCCCCTGCACAAGCAATACAAGAAAGAATGGATAAATTAATCGCGTATATAGGGAAAAGTTTTTCTTTTGGCGAACAAGTATTCTTAAACCATGAAATAGACTACCCTATTTGCTATTTAAAAAGTGCAAGCGAATTGAGAGGCATTATTAGCTTTCTGGTAGAAGAAAATTTATTACGCTATAGTCCCGATGCCACCACTAATTATTATATGACCCTAAAAGGTCAAAAAAAATACGAAGAATTACAGAAGCACCCATCAAAGACTAACCAAGCCTTTGTCGCAATGTGGTTCGACAAGTCTATAAATTCCGCATACACAAATGCAATAAAAAAAGCTATCGAAGATTCGGAAACAAATCCAAAATATATTCCTTTACGAATAGATTTGGTTGAACATAATGACCCGATTGATGACAGAATTTTAGTTGAAATAAAAAAGAGTAGATTCATCATCGCCGATTTTACAGGACATCGTGGTGGAGTATATTTTGAAGCTGGCTATGCTATAGGTTTAGGGATTCCTGTAATCTGGACTTGCAGGAAAGATGAAGGTGCTAAAATGCACTTTGATACAAGACAATTCAGCCGTATCGAATGGGACAACGAACAAGACCTTTACGAAAAACTTAAACGAAGAATAGAAGGAAGCATTTTTTAATACAGTGAAATTGTTCCGGCGATGGTCTACGACTCGTAGAGGTTTAATACCCATCGCTGAAATATGCTCCAATGACACCATATATCCCGGGCACAAACCCTGGCAACAATAGTAAGGGATACTCCCTGTAACAACAACTCAACACATGAATACAAACAAGCAACAATCAG
The DNA here is from genome assembly GCA_004322375.1 of Bacteroidota bacterium. Taxonomy (GTDB): domain Bacteria; phylum Bacteroidota; class Ignavibacteria; order UBA10030; family SZUA-254; genus FW602-bin19. The sequence continues at coordinate 5,167 of SCUC01000040.1, read as the reverse complement.
AACATAGCTCTTTCTCTACCTTATTATCAGAAGAAAACCTCTTCCGGAATTTCGTCAATAACTCTCGCGATGTAATTTTTCTTGTGAGCTCCGCGAATACCATTGTATTCGCCAGCCCGGCATGTCTCGATATCTTTGGATATACGCCGGCGGATTTTTTGGAGATACCGAACCTCGTGGAAACAATGGTTCATCCCGATTACAGAATTCAGTATGACGCGTTCTGGAATGAGTACCGGGCAAACAATATTTTCCCCGATGCTCAGCTGGAATGGGCATGGGTACGCAAAGATGGCAAAACCGTTTATACGGAGAACTCCTTTGTTAATTTGAAAGATTCTAACGGGAAAACGATTGGCTTCCAGACGGTTGCGCGGGATATTACCAAACGAAAATTGGCTGAAAAAAGAAACCAGGCGTTTATTAATCTCGGGGCAAAGCTTAGCTCAGCCGTTACCGTGGATGAAACTGCCCGTATTATTGCCGATGTTTCCGACACGCTCTTTTCATGGGATGCGTTTACGTTCGATCTCTATCTACAGGAACAGCATCGCATCGTTTCTATCCTCAACATTGATACGATCGAGGGGAACCGTGCCCACGTTCCGCCAAGAATTACCAACACCGAGCCGACTCCCCGCATGAAGCAGGTCATCGAAGAAGGGGCAATGTTGATATTGCACTCTCCGAAGAATCTGCATGAAAGCGATTCTATTATGTTCGGCGATACTACGCGGATTTCAGAATCAGTTATGCTCGTCCCCATCAGGACTGCCGAAAGTACGCTTGGAATTGTTTCGGTGCAAAGCTATACAACAAATTTTTATGACCCGGAATCCCTTACTGTGCTGCAGTCGCTGGCAGATCATTGCAGGGGAGCGCTGGAACGAATCAGAACGCGCGAAGAGCTTCGTTCCTCCGAAGAGAAATTCCGGGGGCTGTTTGAGCATGTCCCCGATGGAGTGTATCAAAGCACGAAAGAGGGCAGGTTTATCGCCGTCAACAAGGCGCTCTCTCAAATCCTGGGGTATGGTTCCGTCGAAGAATTATTGAACGTCGACATCGGAAGAGACTTATACAATTCGCCCGAGGAACGGAACCAATTTATCCAGCAGCTTGAGTGGAACTCTGCATTTCATAACGTCGAGCTTCACTGGCGTAAAAAGGACGGTACGCCGATTGTGCTTCTCGAAAATGCTCATGTTGTGAGGGATAGCGTTGGAAAAACGCTCTACTACGAAGGCACACTCACGGACATCACAGAAATCAAGCAAATCGAACAGGCGCTAAAGAAAAGCGAGCATAAATACCGGATTCTGGTAGAGCGGATGAACGAAGGAGTTCTTCAGGTTGATAATAACGACATCATCCAGTTTGCTAACGACAGGTACTGTGAAATTGTCGGTTATTCACTTGAAGAGCTTATCGGACGGTGCGCTTACGAGCTGCTTCATGATGAACAGGGACAACTGTTAGTCAAAGAAAAAAACCGTCTCCGGCGTAAAGGCATTTCCGACTCGTACGAAATCCCCCTTAGAAAAAAAACCGGTGAACGTATTACTATGCTGATTAGCGGCAGTCCTATCTACGATGACCGGGGAGTCGTTATCGGCTCAATAGGAATCAACCTCGATATCACCGAACGGAAAAAAGCGGAAGAAGAGCTTGCAAAACAGAAGCATTTTCTGCGCCAGGTGATTGACCTGGACCCGAATTTTATTTTTGCAAAGGATAGACAGGGCAGATTTACGTTAATCAATCAGGCGGTTGCCGACGCGTACGGAACTACGGTTGAAAATCTCGTTGGGAAAACCGACGCCGATTTTAATGCAATCAAGGAAGAAGTAGAGCATTTTCTTAACGATGACATTGAAGTAATGGACACCCGCAAAGAAAAGTTCATTCCTGAAGAACCTATTACCGATGCAAGCGGAAACGTTCGCTGGTTGCAGACCATTAAGCGCCCTATTCTTTCTCCCGATGGAAAGGCAAATCAAGTGCTCGGCGTATCGTCGGATATTACTGCGCGAAAAAAGGCAGATGAAGCCTTCCGGCAAAGCGAGCTGCGGTTCAGGAAAATTTTCGAGGAGGGTCCAATCGGTATGGCAATTGTCGGCGCAGATTTTAATGTCATTGATGTCAATAGCGCGTTATGCAGGATGCTCGGCTATACACATGCAGAGCTCTTGAATATTCCTATTGCCAGCATGACACACCCGGATGATCTCGAAAAAGATTTTCATCTTGCAGCAAAAGCATTCCGTAGGGAAATCCAGAGCTATACCCTGGAAAAACGATATATTCGAAAAGATAAAAGTATTATATGGGGACGTTTAACCGGCTCCGTTGTCTGGGACCTGAACGGGAACGCACTGTACGGCATCGGGATGGTAGAGGACATCACAGAACGGAAGCGCACCGAGGAGATGCTTCGATTGCTGGAATCTGCAGTGCAGCAGGCAAACGAGGCGATTACAATTACGGATGCCGATCTCAACCTGCCGGGTCCAACAATCGTATTCGTGAACCCTGCATTTACGAAAATGACCGGCTACTCCGCCGACGAAGTGATCGGGAAAACCCCGAGAATATTACAGGGAAAAAAAACTGACCGCGCGGTGTTAGATAGGCTGCGGTATCAGCTTGAGCGCGGCGAAGAGTTCCACGGTGAAATCATCAATTACAAAAAAGACGGAACCGAATTCTTCCTCGAATGGCATGTCGCGCCCATCAAAAACGATCTTGGGGCTATCACGCATTTTCTTGCCGTGCAACGAGACATTACTTCTCGAAAAACTTCCGAGGAATCCCTGCGGAAAAGCGAGAAGCGATACAGGTTGTTCTTTGAGGAAGACCTCACCGGCGATTATATCTCACTCCTTGACGGAACTATCATAGAATGTAACCCAGCGTTCGAGCGCATTTTCGGATTTACCGATAGAAATGAAGCCTTCAAGTACAACGCGAAGAAGCTTTTCCCGACTGACGATTCATTTTCTAATTTTGTAGAACGCGTGCGAAATGAGAAAAAGCTTGTGTATGATGAGATGGAATTGGTAAGAACCGACGGCGCCCGCGTCAACGTTATCCAAAATGTCATCGGAATTTTTGGCAAGGAGGGAGAGCTCCGGAGATTCAAGGGCTACCTGTTTGACAATACGGAACGGAAAAAATTGGAAATGCAATTGCTCCATTCTCAAAAGATGGAATCAATCGGCACTCTGGCGGCAGGTCTTGCCCATAACTTTAACAATATTATGTCCATCATTTTAGGGTACGCGACATCCCTGAAAACGGGCTCCGCGAGTCCATCGAAGGTCGCCGATAGCGTTGCCGCAATCAGCCTTGCCGTAAAACGGGGGACAGGGCTTGTGCGTCAGCTTACTACGTTTGCCCGAAGCTCTGAGCCGATTCTCATGTCCGTCAATCTGAACGCGTTGATTCAGGAGATTGAAAGGATGGTGAGAGAAACATTTCCCGAAACCATCACCTGCGCCGTTGCCATGCATCATGACTCCGCTTCCATTCTTGCCGACCCGAACCAGATGCACCAGGCGCTCCTTAACCTCTGCCTGAATGCCCGCGACGCGATGCCGGAAGGAGGAATTCTCACTATGAAAACCTCCATTATTTCCGGCGACGCTTTACAAGAAAAATATCCTGAGGCAAATGCCAATAGGTATGTCTGCATCGCAGTATCGGATACAGGAATTGGGTTTGATCCAATGACGCGCGAGCATATTTTCGAACCATTCTTTACGACAAAAGAAATCGGGAAGGGAACCGGACTGGGATTATCCGTCGTCTATGGAATTGTGAAAAACCATAAAGGGTTTATTGATGTAACAAGCGAGCTCAATAACGGGGCAACGTTCTCCCTCTACTTCGAAGCCCAACCCGGAGTTGAGAAATTCATCGAAGAAGAACAAGCAGACCTTGGAGAAGTTCAGGGCGGAAACGAAACATTACTTATCGTGGAAGACGAGGAGATGCTCCTCGAGCTGGTAAAAAGCTTGCTGGAGCTAAAGGGATATTCCGTTCTTATAGCGAAAGATGGTGAAGAAGCCCTGGAACTCTTGCGAAAGAATAGCGCCGGCATTTCTCTCATTCTCACCGATATGGGATTACCAAAAGTGGGAGGATGGGACCTTCTTCGATATGCGTTGGAAATCAATCCGCGAATAAAAGTTATATTAGCAAGCGGGTACTTAGATTCCGAACTCCGCCAGCGCATGATTGATAGTGGCGCGGCTGATTTCATCCAAAAACCGTATGAGCCGGATTTTATTTTAAGTAAAATCAGGGAAGTTCTCGATCAGTGAGGATAGGTATTCGTTATCGGTTATTTGCTGGTGAATTGTTCTGACCGGCACTATAGTAAACTATTGTCATCAAATCCAAAATCTAACATGTCCATAGTTGGTATTCACCATCTTACAGCAATCTGCTCGAACGCGCAGCGCACAGTTGCTTTTTATACGCGCATTCTTGGCTTGCGCTTCGTAAAAAAGACGGTCAATTTTGATGACCCGGGTTCATATCACCTCTACTTTGGCGATGAGACGGGGGCGCCGGGTACATTGGTTACCTTTTTTGAGTGGTCGCACCTACCCAAAGGGCGATGGGGAATCGGCGCGACACATCACCTTGCGTTCTGTGTTGAATCCAAAGAAGCGCAGCTCAAATGGAAACGTTGGTTAATCGAGCATGGGGTGAATGTTTCCGGTCCGTATAACAGGAATTATTTTCATTCTATTTATTTTTCCGACCCGGACGGGTTGATTCTCGAAATTGCGACACGAACCCCCGGCTGGACAGTTGATGAGCAGCTCGAACAGCTTGGTGCAACGGAGATTCCCCCTCCTGCCGGGCTAACAACAGCAGGAAGAAACGAAGACGAAATACGAGCAACAACATGGATAAAGCCGGTTGATTCGCTCACGCAAGATATGAAGTTGACCGGATTGCACCACATCACCGCCATTGCCTCGGATATCAACGCGACAACAGATTTTTATACAAATGTTTTAGGCATGAGACTGCTGAAACGCACGTTCAACTATGACGACTCGAACTCCCCCCATTATTATTTTGGAGTTGGAGATGGCGCGCCCGGAACCATCATCACCTATTTCGGGTACTCTCCTGACAAGATGCGATACGCTCA
>SCUC01000039.1 GCA_004322375.1 Bacteroidota bacterium | reverse complement strand
TGGTCATTTGTCATTAGTCATTTGGCTCTACTGAATGGTTCAATATCCTTCAGCATTATCAACTTTGATAATTCCTGCCTGAAACTTGAAGCCGGAAACTATTTGAATTTTCCTGTTTCTGCGAGGAGGCTGTGCCGTTTTTTTTCTTGATTCTTTCGTTTTTATTTGATACTATGCACCCTGTAAACGGAGAGTTCCGAACGATACTTTGACTGAAGAATACTTCCATAAGATAAAAACGTGCCTGATAAAGGTAAGCGCGGGCGCAGGCTCGGCGCAGGATTTGACGTCGCTTGTTCAAATTTCGAGAACGCTGATTCAGGCTCATCTGAACACGATGCGCAGCTCTCTCCTTATTCTCTGCCAGCAAAACGGACTCAGCTTTACGGATCTCGCGTATGATTGCATCGCTGAAGCATTCGTCAAAGATTCACAAAATGAATTTCCCATTTTGAAAAATTTTACTTCTTCCCTTCATGCCCGTATTGATATTCTCCCTGAACATGAAATCTTCATTGCATACAAATGCTTTATTACAACAATCGCAGATACCCAGCTTGCGCGGCTCTATGCCCAATCGGACCCGGCGGGAGCAAAGATTCACCGTAATATCCGTGAGTGCGCTAAAAAGTCAATGTTCTTTTCTCTCTCAAAAGATAGCCGCGGCAGCTTGCTAAAGCCGACCGGCTGTGATGTGCTTGAACATCTTCCCCAATTTCCTCGCGAACAGCTTGAGGCAGATCTGCTGAGCGCTGTTGACCATCAACGGACATCGGACAAGCTGCTTGAAGTTCTTTACAGTATTCTCGTTCACCAGGAAATGTATCGTCGCTCAGTTCCTCTTAACGATGTCGTTCAGGCATGTAAAAAGCTCTTCCAGGCAGGCTATCAACCGGAAGAGCAATCTGATTTCCACTCCGAAATTGAAAGCCTGACCGATTTCGAAATCGAAACACTATGTACGCAAGTCGAGTATGTATTGAAAGAAAAAATCGTTCTCACGTACCTGGCGCGGGGTAAAATCAACCGGAAAGAAGCCGAAGCTATTTTTTCGGCGTTCCAGGATATGATTGACGATTGGGTTGAAGGAACCGGCGAGAACTATTCTTTGTATGAATACTTTAGCCGTCGTCTCCCAATTGATGAACGAACATACGAAGCCCAATTTCGACCGAAAATCGAGTATTTATTGAAAATCGTCCGGCAGGAATTTGCCGCCAGATTGTTGCGAGAGATATAGTATTATGGAAAAATCGGGAAATGATGAAATAATATTGGTGAGTAGTGAGTAGTTAGTACAGTAGTTGAGATTGTGAGTAGTTGAGATGATGAGTAGTTGAGATGTTGAGATATTTCTATCGTTCTGTACTCAACTACTCAATATCTCAATTACTTAGTTACTCAAAAAAACATTTTTTTACATTTTGCATTTTTAATTTTGCATTGAAAAATCACATATCAGAACAACAGCTTGACCGTTACTTTGTCAACCCTCAGAGCCTCAGCGATGGGGAGAGGGAAGGCATAGACGCGCATATTCTTGAATGTTCGTTATGTAAAGAACAGTTTGAGAAGATGCAGGCGTTTTACCGCGAGGTGGAGCGTGAGATGCAATCCGCTCCGACCGAACAGGATAAAGTATTCGCGGAGAAACTTGCCGCGAAGCCCCGTTTAGCATTGCCTTCAACGGCGTTGCAAAAGGTTGAGAACGTTATTGACGCTTACGTGGAGGTAATTGAGCCGATACAGCGTTCGATTATGCGGCGATTTGTTGATTACGCTATACAAAAGCCGTTGTATGTTGGCGGCGGCGCGCTGGCTACGTTTGCCCTTGCGTTTGCGATTATGCTCTTCGTTCCTTTCAAAGATACCCACCCCGCGTACGCCCGCGCCGAGAAAGAGTTTTTGGTTGTGTATAATAAGGATGGGAAGGAGTTGTGGAGGAAGCATATAGGGATTGGGTATGATTGGGAAACAGCAAGACAATATGTTACGGGTCAACTAGAAAATTATTTAACAACGCTTGATGTTGATAATGATGGAAAACAAGAAGTTTTGTCAACATTTGAATGGTTGCCTGATGTGTCACAAAGAAATACACTGATCTGCTATAACTCTGATAGTGAAGAGCGTTGGAGGTATATTCAACATGAAAAGCCGGTGTTTGGTAAAGAGCAATTTAAAACTGATTTTGTCATACATCAGTTTATTACGGGAGACTTAGACGGCGACAGCAAAAGCG
>SCUC01000327.1 GCA_004322375.1 Bacteroidota bacterium | reverse complement strand
AATTCCTTGACACTCACATCGCCAAATGGGGGCGAGGTCTGGCAGGTCGGCTCTAACCAAAATATTACATGGGCTTCTACCGGGACGATTACTAACATTAGAATTGAATACTCAACGAACGCAGGCGCAACGTTTTCAGTCATTACGGGTAGTACCCCGAACACGGGAAGCTACACATGGACTGTTCTAAATTCTCCGACTGCCTTCGCCCGAATCCGTATCGCGGATGTTTCAAATCCCGCGACGCATAACGATGTAAGTGAAACGAATTTCACCATCGCCCCTCCTTCTGCCCCGGTGATTACAATTACCCTTCCCAACGGAGGAGAAAATTTTGTTATCGGCTCGAACAGCGCTATCAACTGGACTACAGCCGGCACGCTAAATAACGTCAGGATTGAATACTCGACCAACGGAGGGGCATCGTTCTCCTTCATCACAGTCAATACGCCTAACACGGGAACATACCTTTGGAATGTTCCGAACTCAGCAACCTCTGCCGCTCGCATTCGCATCTCCGATGCGCTCAACCCAACTGTTACAAGCGATATGAGCGACGCGAACTTTAACATTGTTCATTCCTCTACTCCAACGATAACCATTACATCCCCCAACGGCGGCGAAGATTGGTCAATTGGAACGCTCCGGTACATAACATGGACGACCAACGGGCTCCCTTCCTATGCTGTTATGAAAATAGAATATTCTGTAAACGGCGTAAACGGACCTTATACAGTCATCACAACGTTCGGGACGAACTCCGGGAGCTATTATTGGGTTCCGCCGGGTCCGGTAAGTTCCAATGCCCGTATCCGTATCTCAACGGTCGCTCAGTCCGTGACGGTGTCTGATGTTAGCGATGCCGACTTCACGATGAGCCCTGCGCTTGGTATAACAATAACGTCTCCTAACGGAGGTGAAAACTGGAAAATTAATTCCTTTAAAAATATTACATGGAACTCCTCCGGCTCCATTTCAAATGTCAAAATTGAATACTCGACGAACGGGAATACTACCTTCTCGCTTGTCGCTGCAAGCGCGCCCAACACAGGCAGCTACACATGGCAAGTTCCCGGACCTGCCACTCCGTACGGCTCTATGAGAATTTCTGCAGTCGGGAATCCCTCTGTACGAGACCTGAGCAATACCTTCTTCACAGTCAGCACACAAACTCCCGGCGTGCCTGAGCCGCCCGATACAAGAGCAACAATGAGTTCATTTGAACCTGAAACAACAATACCTGATGTCTTTGCACTACACGAAGCTTATCCCAATCCCTTTAATCCGTTAACGGTTATCCGTTATCAGTTATCGGTTAATAGTCAGGTATCGTTGAAAGTATATAATATTTTGGGAAATGAAGTAGTAACACTCGTTGATGAGATGCAAGATGCAGGATATAAATCCATCACCTTCGATGCAAACGAACTCCCCAGCGGCATCTACTACTATCGTCTCCAGGCAGGAACATTTTCGGATATGAAAAAAGTATTGTTAATCAAATAACTCTCAAAAAACAATGGAGTAATGGACGTTGAATAAACCTCAACACTCCATTACTCCATTAATCTCGAAGTGAAAACCGCAACAGGCAGGCGCTCCCCCTCTCCGTAGTTTATCCCGTCATCATATATCAAGTGAGGACTCCTCTACCCCTCTGCCCCCTTGCCCCTCGCTCCCCTGCTCCTCCGCACTCTCCAACATAACGATGAACCATACCAAATCATATCCTACCTTTAAACAACCTTAGTAAATCAATATATTTTCTCGCCCATGTCATCAAAACCCCCCGTTTGGGTGGGGCATTTCGATTTAGAATTGTTTATGTTTGCTCGAAATCATATATGTCCAATTATAACCTTGTCTTTACCTGCATTGTTCTTATCAGCTTTATATGCACAGTAAAAAACAAATCCATCACGTAAACGTGCAACTCATAATTCATCCTCATCCACTATCAATCAAAAAGGTAAAACTATGAAACATAGTTCTTTACGCGCCCTCATCATATTCTGTTTACTGATTTCTTTTGGGATTGCCTACGGGCAGCTTTCAAAGAAATTATCGTATAACGGAATGCTGACCACGACGAGCAACCAGCTTGTCAAAGACGGCAAATACACGCTACAATTCAGTCTGTACGATGCACAAACCGAAGGCAAACCATTATGGACAGAAGTCCAAAAGGATGTTGAAGTAGAAAACGGAACATTCTCCGTTCTTCTAGGAAGTGTCTCCCCGCTCGATATTTCATTTAACAAACCGCTCTACGTTGAGATGACCGCCGTTTCCGGTCCTGAACTTAAGGAAGCGCAGGTATTCTCTCCTCGAACAGAATTAACAAGCTCCCCATTTTCTCTCGCGCCATGGGAAACCAAGGGAAAGGATATTTCGTTCTCCGGTGGTAAGGTTGGCGTTGGAACAGATAAGCCGACCGAACAATTTGACGTCAACGGCACGGTAAAAGCCAAATCCTTTGTCGGCGATGGCTCGAACTTAACAGGTATTACCGGAGGCACGGGAGGAGTATCAAACACAGGCTCCACAACCATCGCCGCCGATAACGACAAAGACGGCAAAGGCGAGATAGCCCTCCAAACAAACGGGCAAACCAGAATGACGGTTGATAATGGAGGTAATATCGGTATTGGTACAAAAACACCGCGTGAAAAATTAGAAGTGGATGGTAATATCCGTGTAACAGGAGAAATTCACAGTGGTAATTCTTTAATATTAGACGGCTCGAATCACACATTGATTGCAACTGAAGTGATTGGACAACCCAATA
>SCUC01000326.1 GCA_004322375.1 Bacteroidota bacterium | reverse complement strand
ACTCGTTTAATCGTCACGATTGTTTTGTCGTCTGAATACTCGCCGCCGGCAGAAAAAATTTGAACGTCCTCAAGCAGAAGTCGTGTAATTTCCTTTGCTGTGCCACGGTGATTTTTTTCCAGTTGTTCCCCTATGCGCTTCTCTCCATAGAACTCGCCCTGGTCATTCTGCGCTTCCGATACTCCATCAGTGTAGAGCAACAAAATATCACCTTTATTCATCAAAATATTTTCTGTTCTAAAAGTAGCATTAGGAAATGGACCGAGCATCTGACCCGTCGTTTCCAGGAACCCGTAACTGCCGCTTTGACTCCGATACAACACAGGACTATTATGACCACAGTTGGCAAATATGACTAGTCCATTTTTGGCGTCTGTGAGCTCGCAATAAAACAAGGAGACGAATTGCTCCTCTGAAAAAGTTTGATTAACAAGATTATTGACACGAGCAAGCAGCGAGCTTATCTTCGTTTGAAACGCCGCCCCCATGCGCAAAGCGCCTGAAACATATAATGCCTGGGCAGCCGCAGGAAATCCTTTGCTTGCCGCGTCTCCAATCACTACGCCAATACGTTCTGTATCCTCGTCAAATTGAAGGTAATCAAAAAAATCTCCTCCTACAACAAGTTCGGCGAGAGAAACACCATAAATCTCGAATTTGTTAAACCGCAATTCATGCTGGGGAAGAATACTAAGCTGAATTTCTCGCGCTTTATCCATCTCAGCTTCAAGTTTCTTCGCTTTTCGCTCGATTCGTTTTCCCCGCAGAGCTGAATTTAATGCCGCGCTGACGATATTCAGCGTGGCAGTTAAATCTTCATCAATTGTATCTGCGTTAAATGCCATCATATAACGGTACAATGTTTTCCCGCGCCACTGGATTTTTTCGCCTACTCCTGTTGCAGAATACTTCAGAATTCCTCGCGCCTGCAGGTATCTGTCATGTTCTTTTGCTAGAACTGTGCGTTTCTCCGCCAGTTCTGAAAAAACCGGGTAGTCTTTCACTTTGACCTTGAAGTTCGAACGAATTCTCTCTATCTCTCCATCTTGAAATACAAGCGCATATGTTCCTGTTTTTGAATCGAACTTCCAGAGCCTTCCACCTTTAACGACAATTTCTTCGTTGCGAATGATTTCCTGAAGAACTTGCTTTAATAATTCTTCTTCGTTTTCAACCGAACGGGAAGCTATCGTTTCTATTGTGCGGTAAAGTTTACGTAGCTGCATCTTAATGATAACCAATCAGACTTGTTGTTCGGCATGATAAGAACTTCGCACGAGAGGACCCGATTCCACATGCTTGAAACCGAGTGTAAGCCCAATATCTTTATAATATTTGAATTCATCGGGATGAACAAATCTATCTACAGGCAAATGTTCTTTCGTCGGCTGAAGATATTGCCCTACGGTGAGTATGTCGCATTTAATGTTCGATAAATCTGTAATCACATCAACAACTTCTTCAGGTTGTTCGCCAATGCCAACCATTAATCCTGTTTTCGTCAGAAAGCCGCGGCGCTTTGCTCGTTGAAGCAATTCAAGTGAACGCTCATATTTTGCCTGGGGACGAACAGTTGAGTACAGACGCGGAACGGTTTCAATATTGTGGTTTAGAATATCCGGGAAGGCATCAAGCACAATATCAAGAGCGAATTCATCACCCCGAAAGTCGGGAATCAGTACTTCAAGTTTTGTCGAGGGATTGACTGAGCGTGTTTGTCGAATTGTTTCAGCAAATATTTGTGCGCCACCATCGTACAATTCATCTCTATTCACCGAAGTGATAACAGCATGTCGTACTCCCATTATTTTCACCGCCTCAGCGACACGGCGCGGCTCGTCCGCATCAAGTTCAGTCGGTTTTCCTGTTTTCACAGCGCAAAAACCGCAGCTACGCGTACAAACATCACCGAGTATCATAAATGTCGCAGTTCCATGATTCCAGCACTCACCCATATTGGGACATCGCGCCTCCTCACAAACAGTGTGCAGCTTATGTCTATCAATTAAATTTTTGAGGCGGGCATAATTTTCTCCGCCCGGGACGCGCGCCTTTAGCCACTCAGGACGACGCAAGGTAGCCTGCATTCCATTCTTCAAATGTGGCTGGTGCAGTATTTCCTGTATTACTATCTCCATG
>SCUC01000038.1 GCA_004322375.1 Bacteroidota bacterium | reverse complement strand
CACGAAGTACTCGCACTGTGTGGCAAAATCCTCGAACGAGCTTATCATTCTCACCTGGTATTGAACGGCGCAAATCCTGACAGGAACCGTAGGAACGTACGTTCTGTGCGGGGTTGGCACATAATCTAAATTTGTCCATTCCAGCAAGGTGGCATATCCCCTCGATTCCTTGTCGGAGGAGAGGTAATTCGGCAGCAGTCGTTTTAAAACGAAGCCGTTGGAGGTTTGCGTTGTCAGCACAGGATCGTAGAGCGCTTTATGGGTGACCTTTTCCACGTACTCTCGTGCCGACATTTGTTCTGCGTGCTTGTGATAGCCCGGGATACGGCCGCCGAGAATGATGCGCATGAGATTTTTTGCTTTCACCAGCTGTTTCCGTGCGTCGTAGAGACGGCGGGCAAGCTTCAAGCCGCGAAACTCGGGGTCAACCATGATTTCGATTCCGTACAACGTGTCTCCGCCGGGGTCGTGATTCCGGATGAAGCCGCGGTCCGTGGCGTCTGCCCATCCATGCCACTCGGAATAGACATCGAAATTTAAGATGAGACTGCTTGAGGAAGCGACAATGGCGTTGTTATACTCGATGCAAATTTGCCCTTCGGGAAATATGGTGAGCTGGCTTTCGAACTGCTCTTTTGTCCAGGGCTTCATTCCCTCGAAACATTTCAACTGCAGAGCGACGACAGCCGCGTAATCTTCCCGCGTAATGTTCCTCACTTGAATATTTTTTTCAAACGACTTTAAATCAAGCTGGTGCATCGTTAATCCTTTCTCTCTTGTATAGTGTCGCCGTAAGAACAATATCGCCCGCCCGGATACGGCGACACGATTGCATGAACGATTCAAAGGAAGATAAACAATCCTGCCCGCGTTTCAAAGCCGCAGAACTGTGAACGTGATTACGGTGCGCTGTTTTTGTTCCGTGTGGTCGTTTGCCGTTTCCCCGTTCTCGCTTTTGTTCTGCGGGGTTCTGATGACTTTTAGAAGAAATGTGACGGCAAAAAAGATGATGACCACCCAGGCGGTCACCATCATAAGTAATGCAGATGTTGACATCGTGCTATTCCTTTCCCGTGCGGCTTAAAATAAACCCATGCTCTTGAGGACAAGGACAACAACCCCAAGGGCAATAACGATAACGAGAACGATAAGCTGTTTTGGAAAGCCCTCTTCGGGCTGTTGCTGTGAAGAATTTTTCGGTTCCATGGTACGTTTCCTTTCAAAAAAAAGTGAAATACTTCATCTTCCTCGCGTTGAGGCAGATGGCAGAGAAGCGGGAACGAAACCTTCGTGTTGCAAATAATGGTGGTTCAAGTATAGCGGGAATGACAAAAACACGTTCTTCCTGGACAACAGGTAGAACCGTCAACAGAGGTTTTTGCCCGCGCTTCTATTGTTCTGTACAGAGTGTACAGGCTGTAGTATGTGTAAGTAGCACTATGCTACCGGAGGGTCGCGCGGCTTTGAAGGAAATGTTAACGGTTGGAGATTTTTCGGAGTGTGAATATCATGGCAGACGACAAAAAATTCTCGAATGACCGGAAAGTCTGTTGTCGCCGTTATTGCGTCTGCCGGAACTTCAATGTGCGTTGAAGATGTGATCTGGCTTTTATACGTCCAGAGCGGGCGAAGGTCAAGAGGCTTAGAATTGCTTTCTGCATGGTTCGAAATTTTTCCCGGCGCAGACGTGCTGTAGAAAACTTTCCTCATCGTTTCACTATGCCCGGCGAACACAGCCCAGGTATAAGCGACTGCGAGAGCAAGCAGTGTGCAATATTGAAGCATCTTCTTCACAAAGATAAAGTAAAAAAATCTACGGTAAGATGCAAGGGGCGGGGCAGAGTAGGGATGCGAATTGACCCAGAGAATGGTTAATTGTTATCCGTTACTGAAGTTACGCAAAATGGACTAAAGTCCATTTTTATAAAGATTTGTATCGTTATCCACGACCTGAAGGTCGTGGCAATTATTCGTTTTCTATTTGTTTTGAGCAACTGTATTGGGGGCTGTCTCATAAGCCTGATTAACGCGTAGGCGCAGGCTTCATGCCTGCGTTTTTGAGTTGGAAACGCCACCATGAAGCCTGCGCCTACACCTTTTGAGACAACCCCATAGAAATAATGAACCCTTCGTGGCTTTAGCCACAAACTGCGTAACTTCAGTCCGTTATTAGTTATTCGCGCTTCATGAAGTTACTCTGTACATAAGGTTATGGCAACCCAATATGCTACTGTATCGAAATCCTGATATCCACCCCTGCTTCATTGGTTGTGGTGCCGGGAATGGTTGAGCCTCCTTCATCAGGTTCAGTGCGCGAGTAACGGTAAAAGAGCGATGCGTTCACGCGGGCGCTCAAGGTATATCGGATGCGTGGCTCAAGGCTCGTGCGGATGCTTCCATCGAGAGGCGTTCCTTCTTGATTGGCTTGCAAAAAGAGCGGGTCGTGCTGGCGGCGCGATTTTTTCGCGCGTGAATAGGTTAGCGTAAAATCAACGTCGTTTTTCAACGTCAAGCCAAACAGGGGAAACTCGAATCCGCGTCGCGAATAGCTCAATGAAAGCGAGATATCAGCCGTAACATCTTCAGTGATTTTTTGGTTGGATAAGCTCAGGTCGTATGCCGTGCTTGTTTTATACTGGAACGAGCCCGTAAAATTCCCTTTCAACAATTCTTTGAATGTCATGTTGAGACCGATAAGCGGCGCAAAATCGTAGCTGATGCGCTCGACATCTGTTTTCTCCGAGCCGTCTTTTTCTAATTGAAAATCGCGGCGGAACGAAGAACGGTACGCATGGTCTAACGACAGGGTTTGCATCCATGACTCGATGCCAGCCAGCTTTTCAATGCCGCCCCACCGGAGGGACCAGTTCGGACGCGGTACAAACTGCCCGAAAAATTTATTCAAGAAGGGGAGAGCTTCCATCCCGCGCTCAAATGCGTCGGCTGCTGCGGCGCCGGGCTTTCCCTCAAACTCAGCTGATTCTGAATTCGCCTCGAATTTCTTGCCGACGTCCTCTAAATTACTTTTAAATGCGCCGAACAACAATACCGGAGGCAAGGTTAAGAACGAGCGCTCTACGCTTCCCGTTGTTCGCTCGGATTTTATCGTCGGGATACCGAGGCTATCTGTTGTTATATTTGTCGTTTTGCTGTATTGCCATCCGACTTTCCAGTTGATGTCGAGCGAAGCGCCCTCCCATAACGGGCGCGTGGTCTTTAAGGTGATGTCATTTTTTTGGCTGAAATTATCTGTCAGCTGACCGTTGCTTGCGCGGATACCCCTCTCCGTTTTCCAGCCGACCCACGGGAAGGTGGATTGGGGCGCCCAAATCAGCTTGCCGCTTGGATCAGAAATCAAGCCAAGCTGATATAACCGGGAGGGACCGTTATCAATGAGGTGGCCTTGAAAAGGCAATCGTCCCCAGAAGTTTTGAAATCCGGTAGAGCCGCGCACCCCATTGTGCGCGGAGCGGTTCGATTGCGTGAAGGAGATATTGATGTTATCATAATCAAGAAGCGGATACTTAATGAGAATCCGCGCGACATCTTTCAGTTTCTCCAAAGGATTGATAGATTCGCTTGTATCTTCTTCAGCCGCGGTCGAATCGGAGGCTGGCGTTTTCAGGCTGTCTGCAATCTGTTTCGGCTCTTCTTTGCGCTGCGCACGAGGCGGCTGTTGCTTCGATTTCTGCGCCGGAGCATCGTCATCATCGGCAAACCAGCTGTCCGCCAGTGTTTTAAGACGAAAATTCATTCCCGTATTGATGCTGTTTTCCCACGCTGCCCCCTTGCTCAAATCTCCCGCCTGAAACGTATTTTGCCAGCCGTAATTTACGCGGTAACCGGCGCTGAGCTGGTCGAGATATTTTGTGATGTTGAAAACATTCGGGATTTTCGGTCGTGTATTAAACGTGACAGATTGGTTGTACTGCCCGTCGCGCCCGCCGATGAAGAGTGAACGAAGGATTTGAGAGAAATCCCGGTTACCCACAGTATCAAGAAATAGCAAATCACGCTTAATAGAAATCCCGTAATTACCCCCGATGCCGAGCATCCCGCCCTCCGTGATCTTCCAATCAAAATTGAGCGTCTTCGTTGCCCCGAATGAACGCGTTTCACGTGGGACGGAGTTTAATGAACGACTCAATACATAATTGTACGAGCGGGCGCCGCTCAGGCTTGTGTTGAATCCTACAATGGGGAACAGGTACAATTTCCAATCTTTATAATCTTCTAACAACGGGATCCCCTCGAACAACGAAGAAAACGGCTGGAGGAATAAATCGTGCTTGAGGGTTATGGCATAATTCACTCCAAAATCCCATTGCCAGTTACGTTGTGCCACCGTTGATGGGTCCCGTGAGTTCGCCGTGGCGTAATTGAACCTGAACGAGAGGCTGTTGAGAATATCGCGCACGTACCATGCCTGCCAGGGAAGTCCGAGCTTCAAGTTGGAGATAGTGTAATTATCCCTGATGCTCACAGTTTGTGATTCCGTGATGATGCGGTCGGAGGCGAGCTGTTGTTCCTCCGGCGTAGCTGCTGAGCTGCGCTCGCCGGCGCGGCGCGCGGCTTCATCAACGACAACGTCGGTGTTAGGAAGATACTTCGGCAGCGCGATGTTTTCCTGGTGACTGTATGCGAAGGGGAATGAAGCGCCCTGCCAATCGCTCGGAAGAAAATCTTCCAGCGAGAAACCGGTGTTCACCGCCCAGGATTTTCTCGTTACACGGTCGCCAAAGGCAGTGCTCACGCCGTGGAAGTTAGGTCCCGTGTACGAATAGTTAAACCCGATATTTCCGAAGTCGGAGAGCTTCACCTGCGTATCAAACCGGTACGCTCCGCCCGGACTATCATCCACATCCACGACGCGCATCTCGTTTACCCAGACTGAGCCGGTGAAAACACGGGGGGGTGTTGTGTATCGCGCTTTTGGAGGATACGAACCGGAAGCGTTATGCACTCCAACTGAGATATACTGTACTTTGGTAATGGCGGGGTTGCCGCGAATTCGGTAATAGGAGCCCGGGGGTCCGCTTGGCGCGGGAATTTCGGAAATAGAGGCTCCCGAATCGCGCGCGGCTTTGACCGAGGTGAGTTCCGTGAAAATAATATTCATTTCATCCCAGTCCGCTTTCAGGGGCTGGCGGTATTCATAATAATTATTGGTATCGGCTCCGAACCGCAAGAAGATTTCAGCGTCATCGCCAAACGATTCGTCTCCATGCACAAACAGCTTTAACGCGCGGTAATTAAACATATCTATTGACCGTTGCGCGAAGTATTTCGCCGCCTGCCTGCTATCGCCGGGCTGTAAGCCGTTGAGTAGCAACGCGAGCGATTGCTCGTTTCCATAGATTTCTTGATCGGGCTGCGTGCGGTCCCTCTCGCGGATTACTCCGGGTGGGATGGTATATTCCGGATTATCTTCTATGTTCACGACCGATACTTTCATCACGGTGTCGTCTTTGACCGTTTCGAGCCACTGATTCCCGACAAAGTTCGCCTCTGCAATGCGAACGCGCACAGGCTTTGAAAATCCGGATAGCCAGAAACGAACATACTGGACGTTTTTAAGAATGTCCAATGCAGACTCGCCGCCAATCACGCGCGTGGTATCGAGCAGGGCAACGCGAAGCTGATACCATTTATTTGTTCCGCCTCCGACGATATAGGCATTGGGTTCTCCCGAGGGGAGAGTTGTTGAGAGAGGGAGCTCGTATTCGATATAGATATTATTTCTCTCGTCGGCGGTGCCGTTATTGTTTAAGTCCTCCGTATCGGGGGTTCTGCTATCAATAGAATTTTTAATATTATTTCCCTCGACCCCGTTGATACGATCGAAGTTCGTGCTTTCCGTAGTAAAATCGAAATCGTCTCCCGAAGGATCGGCGGAAAGTTCCTCGGGGTATAAGGCGACAAGATCGGCATACTGGCTCCGTTCCTGCTCGTTCGAAAGCATATCTAAGCCAAGGTCTTCTCCATCGTTAAAAATTCCATTCGGTATGCCGCCGGGATTCAGAGACGTTTTGATAATGTCTTCCGAGTTCAAATTCTTATTCGGAATAACGTCCTCGCTGATTCGCCCGATATCGACGAACAGCCTGCCGTTGCGTAGGTCAACTGAATCTTCCGAAGACGCATTGACCCAGATTTCTAAGTAGCTCAGGTTTTGCTGTGTTAAGTCACCGGCAAACGAAGCAACATAGCGTTGAATACCGTTCCAGTTGCGGTCCGGGAACTGTTGCACCGTAGAATCGAGATTCGTGGAATAGTTGTACATCCCGCGGCGGGTCGGGAAATAATCCATGATAAGAACCTGGACAAAATTTTCACCGCTCCGGTAGCTTTTCTCGGGCCAAATATCGCTGATGGAGACCGCTTCATACCGCTGCGAATTAGTGTACCACGAAAGCTTTGCTTTGGAAAACATTTTTGAAGCATCGGTAACATTATTGCCCAGCAGCGTATAGACCGGCGGGCTTGCCGGTTTCCAGGAGGTATAATTCAGGCTCAGCGGGACAATCCTGCGCGCGCCTTCAAAATCATCTATGTAAGCGATGCTCGCATCCTGATCGCCGAGGATAGTGCTTCTCTTCGTGTTCGGGTCCGGCAGGATGTATGCCGCTTCACCCGATAATTTCAAGGTGGAAACTTCGCGCAGGGATAACCCGGGAAGAGCATCGAGCGCGGAAGTAAGAAACGGGATATTCCATTGTGATGATCCGTCCACACCCACGATAGTATTGTTTGTCGGCTCTTCGCCGATGCGAACCTTATCGCTTAACGTTTCCTGGTTTAGGTTCATGATGGTGAAGCCGAGGCGGGAATCTCTGCCGACGTCAAGCTCCCCGCGGGCGCCCATCAGGGTTTTTGCGGCAAGCTGGAACAAATCGTTCTGTTCGTATTTTACCTGTAGATTCGCTCCCGGTACAAGGGCTTCCTCTTTGCGGATGGTCACTTCGCCGATGATATAGTTGACGTCGTAATCGGCTCCGGGGGTAAGCGGCGTTCCATTATAGATAACCTGAACGCTGCCTTCAACGATGTTAAAGGAATTGAGAGAAATGCGAGCGCTCACAGCGCCTGCTACCGTCGCGCGGATAACAAAGAGATTATTTTGAAGCTGGTTCAGGTCTTGTCCGGAGAGCTTTCTATCATAAATATCGTGAATAAGCAAGCTGTCATAGTCGGTAACGCCGTTGGCGCGGAACATTTGCGCCAGCGTGGAATCGAATGGGCGAAGGTCGGGAAAGATAAGCTCGCCGCGCCTTGTGTTGATGGTAAAATCCGATATGAAATCGAATGCTTCGTCGGAGCCTTCTTCGCCGCTTGCTTTATATCTATCGAGCCGCAAAAGCTTAAGAAGACGGTGTCCTTTTATTTCTTCAGTTTCCGGCTCTGCGATTGGCTTGTAAACAATTTTGAGCTCTTTAAGAGCGTCTTGCTTTATTTCCCTGGCGCCGAGAGGGTAAATATTTTTCAGCATTAACTCCCAGGCAGGGTGGTTCTCGTTAAGGATTGCCGGTTTGACGAGCTTTAATATTAATGTACGTGTTGTGCTTGTATCCGCTGTTGGAAATTCCCCGTAATAATCTCCACCTACCGTACTGTACGCGACGGCAATAATTTCCTGGTCTGCGGGTTGCGATGCGAGAGAAATGTATCCTTCCTGCACATGTATGTCGTAGTCTTTTCCCTCGGTAAGTTTGACAAAATTCCCGTTCGAATAGGAAGTGTCGAGCGAGGCGATTTCTTCGTCAGTGTATGCCCGGTTGCTTTCCTTGCGGGGGAGGCTAAAATAAGCGTTGGCTTTTCTTCCCACGACCGTTTGAGCTGTTTGAGTTGATTTCCAGACTTCAATGGAGTAAATTTCCAGGTCCCGCTCAGCCTGCGAGAGAACGGCAGGCCGTGATTTGTGATACTGCACGAAGATCGGGCGGTACAACGTGTCCACAAAATAGTGTGCTGTTGAGTAGCGCGTGATCGCAATATCCTGATCGGCTGCTTTAGAGCCGCCTGAAATAGAAACTTCCTTCGACGATCCCTTCTTCTGCGACACAATCGCCGTCATGTTCAATGGACCGAATTGCATCTGTGTTTTAATGCCGAACAGCGCCTGGCTGCTGC